>JAGFXS010000076.1 GCA_017861415.1 Bacillota bacterium | reverse complement strand
CGCACCATCCGGGAGAGACGCCGCGTCTCCGAAGAGATGATCTCCAGGGACTCCCGCTCCTTGGCGGGTGGAATGGTCCCGTCCAAGATGCCGTCGGCAAAGCCTGCAATAGTGGTCATGGGCGTTTTTAACTCGTGGGAGACGTTGGCTACAAATTCGCTCCGCCGCTTCTCGCCCTGGGCGAGAGACTCCGCCATGTCGTTAAAGGCCGCCGCCAGATCACCGATTTCGTCGTTGCGGCCTGCATAGCCGGTGACCCGGGTATCCAGATCGCCGTGGGCAAAGCGATGGACTGCCGAAACCATGGCCCGCAGAGGCTGCACCATGTGCTGGGTGGTGAGGGAAGAAATGATCATGGTTATAAACAAAACCGCTGCTGCCGTCAGAAGGAACAACTGCAGAGCGTTCAAAAGGAAATCCTTTACATAAGACGCATCATTGGCAATAAACAGAAGGCCTAGGGGCACCTCTGTCTTGATCAATCCATGAGGTGTCGCCACAAGGCGCTCGGTGATGATTGGCACCCCCGTTACATAGCTGCTGTGGGGGAACAGTCCCTCAAAGGTGGTGAGGCCAGGGAAGGTCCGCAGAGACAGGGCCGCCTCTGTGGCCCATTCGGGAACGCGCCGCTCCACCGTTAGGTTAAGCTCTGGGTCTGTAGCATAGAAAATTGTGCCGTCTGCTTCACAGAGTAAAATGGTCGTTCCCGAAATACTGGAGACCGCAGATAAAAATCCCTGGAAGTTGTCGCTGCGGATATCCGCTTCGCTGGTCAGCACCTCCCGAGCGTAGGTGGAGATGGAGCGTCCGTTTTGCTGGATGGTCTTTTTCAGTTCGTTGAGATGGTACTGATAGTACAAACTAAAAAAACCTGCTCCAAGGAGCACCAGACACAGGGAAATGAGACTGAGTGTCGAGATCAGCTGCCGACGATACATGGGCACTGACCCCCTTTCATAAGAAGTGCGAAGCTGCGGTGAGCAGCGGGTTAAGACCCGGAACGGAGCTCAAATTTGTATCCAACGCCCCACACTGTTTTGAGGGACCACTGGTCACTTACGTCCTCCAGCTTCTCTCGCAAACGCTTGATGTGGACATCAACCGTGCGGGAATCACCAAAATAATCAAAGCCCCAGACTTCGTCTAAAAGCTGATTCCGTGTGAATACCCGGTTAGGCGACGAAGCCAGATGAAACAGAAGCTCAAGCTCCTTGGGGGGTGCATCCACTCGTTGGCCGCGCACCTCCAGTTCGTAGGACTCCAAATTGATCACCAGGCCGTCAAAGGAGAGGCGCTTGGATTTTACCTCTTCCTCTCCGCTGCGCCGCAGCACCGCGTGGATTCGGGCTAAAACCTCCTTCATCTCGAAGGGTTTTACGATATAATCATCTGCGCCCATTTCAAGGCCGGTGACTTTGTCAATGGTCTCTCCCTTGGCCGTTAGCATAATGATGGGGGTCTTGTCCGTCTCGCGGATCTTTCCGCAGACCGCCCAGCCATCCATCACCGGCAGCATGATATCAAGCAGGACAAGATCCGGACGGAAGCTCCGGTAATATTCCAGCGCCTTGCCGCCGTTGGGCGCTATCATGGTGTCATAACCTTCCTTCTTCAGGTACAGGTTCAAAAGCTCCGCAATGTTGCTATCGTCTTCTGCAATGAGTACCTTCCGGGGCATACAATCGCCGCCTTTCTCGTCGTCAGTTCATTTCCCTATTATCGCACGCAGGATTTGGTGCGTCAAGGGGAGCAGAGCGGCAGCCGCAGAGAAAACTCCGCGGCTGCCGGTTTATATTGCCTATTTCGCCGGGATAAAGGTTGCTGTCCAGGTCGCCTTGGCGGGATCTGTGGGATCCACCTGGAAGGTAAGCTTGAAGGTGCCCGAAACATTTAGTGCGCGGTCACTGATGGTCTTGGCAAATTCCACGGTGGTGCCGTTGAGAATATCGGAGTAGGTAAAGACGATGGAGCGAAGCGCGTTCTCAAACTCAGGCGGGTCTAAGGGGTCGCCGTTGTCATTCAGAATCTCTACCGAGTCCTCAATGGAGCTGCCTACATCGACGAGCACCTTGCTGTTGCCCACACCGGATTTGTTATTCTTGAAGAAATCGATGGTTAAGGGCTTTGCTATATTGCTCTGCTCAGAATAATACAGCGCTTCCGTAAAGGTGACAGAAACCTCACCGCTGTAGGTCTGACTCACAGGATCAAACTGAACTATGTAGTTGGGTACACCACCTGCGATGGCGGGCTTTGACTGATCCAGAGCCATAAGCGTCGGAATGGAATACACCGGGGAGGGCGCACCCGCCGGGGAGGTGCCGATATATCGCTGGGCCACCATGAAGATGCTGTACTTGGTGTTTTCGTTCATCTTTGTAATGGACCGATCAAGAGAGACACCGCCCTTCACAGAAAAGGAGCCGGAGTCAATGAGGTCGGCGCCACGGGTTGGGTTGATGATCTGTTCTGCATTGGGGGCCGTGTAGCCCTTCTGATAAACCACAAAGTATACCGTACAATCCATGTTCCACTGGGTGGTGACCTTGGCCCCGTTGGGCTGTGCGAGATAAATGCGCGAGATATTCTCCGGTGCCTTTATGACAACGGTCTGGAATGTAGCCGGGTACACTTCGGAAGGAGTGGGGGCCGCTCCCTTGAGGACGTAATACAGCTTGTAGTTCCGGGGGGTATCCTTATCAATGGCGGGCAGCAGCCCGGTGATGGTGTGCTCTGCCGCAATGATGCCGCCGTCTGCCTGGAAAGAGCCGGCAGAGATGCCCCGGGCCAGGTTGGAGCTGGCCCCCTGAATTTCCGCAGCTGTTGGTGGGGTGTTGATAGACTCGGATGCGGGGAAGGCATAGTAATAAACCTTACAGGCCTTATCGGTTTTCAGCTTTATGAGAAGCTGGGTGTCTCCCGCTGTGAGAGCGGGGGCCTCCACTTGCTCGGGCGGAACACTGTCTACCAGACCTATCCGCAGGGCGAAGGGAATATTGGGCGCAGTCACCTCGGAGATATCACCGCGATCCGCCGCGCTCTTGATCCGCTTTTCCAGATTGTCCACAGTAGTCTCAACACCGCTGAGCGCTTTCAGGTAGGAGAGGTTGCCGATGACCCCGTTGAGCTTCAGGTTGACTGTCGTGGTGACGGGTGAGCCTTTGTCCCCTATCTCCGTATCACCCAGCTTTTTCAGCTTGATGCCGTAATAGGTGGGGGTGATGCTGTTATAAAGGGGGATCACCGTACTATCATAAAAGCTGCTGATGGGAGTGGCGTAGGAGGCCGGGAGGAAACAGTTTTCCGCAACCGTCTCACGCTCGTCTACATCGTCCAGATCCTCCGCCGTGGCGGCCATATAGAGATCGAAGGTAATGGCCTGATCAGAACGAAGCATGGCCTCAAAATAAATATTCGAGCCTGTATTCTGCTCATCCGGCCGAAGCAGGAAGGCGGAATCGTATTTCGTTGCGTCAAAGTTCTTCACTTCCGTGAAATAGCAGAGACTGGGCACCGTCTGAAAAATCAGGGTGGTCTTCTCCTTCAGTTCATTGACAGAGGTATCCTGAAGGATATAACCCTGGGGATATTTGTGGCCTAGAATGAATTGGTAGCGATTGTCACTGACCAGAGTCAGAGCGCCGTCTTTTGTCTTGACACCTGTGTTCTCGTCATACTCTGCACCCAGGAAGGTGATCTCTGTCTTGGCATTGTAGTCCTGGACGGTGACCCGACTCCAGTCTATGGGTACCTGGGGCGGGCTGGTGTAGCTGGTATCTGTTAAATCCACCAGCTGGACATAGTTCTTAAGCCCTTCCATCACAGCTGCCGTGGAACCGGCGGGAAACAGCTCCGACAGCTTCTTGGGATTGCCGGAGGCATCCTTTCCACAGACGACCTCCGAAAAGCCAATGGTAATGGGGCGGTCGATTCCAAATTTTCCGTTGATGAGCTGGGGGGTGGTCACTGTGGCCGTGGGTGCCACTTTGTCCAGGGTCTTCGCGTTGAGGGTTTTCACCGACGTGGAAAGGTTCCCTGCCTTGTCCTCTAAAACCAGGTAGATATCATAGGGCATCTCCTTCTCCAGGCTGGACAGGCTCAGGGTATATTTTGTACTTGCCTTCGCCGCCGTGGCTTTGCCGCTTTTATAGCCGCCGGTGCCGTTTTTTACTGCCTCCGGCTGGCGGGTGACATCCGCGGGCAGGATGTTGCTTCCTTCACGGGCGACCATCCAGTAAACGGTGCAGGGCTCGTCTACCATGTAGTCCAAGGGGATGGCGGTGGCTGCAGGCGTCCCGATGCGGGGGTAGTCAGTCACAAACCGGGGTGCTGTCATATCCTTGGTGGTAAAACTGAGCTTAATAGGGGTTTTGCTGAGATTTCCCGCAGCATCCCCCAGCACGACATAAAATGTGTAGGTGACCGATTCCTCTAGAGCACCATCGGCCAGGGTGATGGCAGTGCGCTCATTTGTCTGTCCGTTATGAGTCACGCTTTGAATCACAGCGCCGGACACGTTCTGCTTATACAGCTGTTCCGCAGTGGGTGCCACCGCCTTATCCGGCAAAATGGCCCAGTAAAAGCTGCAGGCCTTATTGGGGATCAAGGCGAAGGTCGCCTTGTCCTGGCTGATGTTTTCTATCTTAGGATAGCCGGAAAGCAGCGTGGGAATGACGTTGTCCACAGAGGTAACATCGCTGCGGATGATGCCGGAGGAATCATCCCTCAAGTCTAGAAACACAGAGTAAACCACATAGTCGGTGCCTGCCTTAAGGCCGGAAACGGCGACCTTCACTTCTTTCTCCGGCAGGGTGCTAAGCACCCCCTGCTTCAGCGCCGTCTTCGCGGTGCCGGACTTTGCCATCAGTTCATCCAGAGAGGGGCGGCTGGTTCCGGCAGGGTAAACGCCGTAATATACTTTGCCGGGCTTGTTGCTCATGTACAGCATGGTAAAGCCAGTGGGCGTAATGAGATCCACCTTGGGATAGTCTGCCGAAAAGGCGGGAGACAGGCCGTCCGTCTCCGCGTCCAGAAAGCCCATTTTCTTCCCGTTAATGGTGGCGGTGACGCCCGGCCGGATATAAATATTCTCCGGCAGCTGGGCTATGACGGCACCGTCGTTGTTGATCAGGACGCTCTCAATCTCGCCCAGACCGGACACTGTCGCCCCCGCGTCAAAATAGATGGAGGAGACATAAGTATCCTTTTCCAAGGAAATCGTACTCTTTAAGGCGGCTTCGTCCACGGTGATGCTGCTGATCTGGCCTTGGTACAGACCCAGTACGGAGCCCTCGCCCAGAAGTACCACATCTCCGAAGCTGCCGCGGAGATTCAAAAATGATTTGGCAGGCGCATCCATAGTTACTTTTTCAAAACCTTCATAATAGCGGGACAGCTCCTCCAAATAGGTGCTGGATTTAATCAGTGCCTCGCCCACCCTGGTGGTGCCGTCGGTTTTGAGGGTGAGGATCTTCCGCTTTGCCACATCCACTGTCAGGTTGGGAATGTCGCAGTCAGTGAAAATGACGCTGCTTTCACCCACGTTACTCTCCCCGGCACCGCTGATGATGACCTCGCCCAAAACCGTGACGTTATCCAGCTGCACATAGCCCAGCCCCACACCCTCGGTGATATAAACGTCTCCCGTGACCGTTACGTCGGACAGGGTGACGGAAGAAGAGGAAATTGTCACGTTTCCGTATATCGTGCGGCCGAGTCGATTCTGTGTGGTGGTGCTGCGGATCTCTCCGGCTACCTCTGAGAGCATCTTTGCTGCCTCGCCCCGAGTGATCCGATTCTTTGGCTGGAAGCTGCCATTGGGATATCCGCTGACAAAGCCCTTATTCACCGAAGCGTTGATGTAGCCGCGGCTCCAGTTAGAAAAGCCTCGCTCGTCTGTTAGGCGGAACTGCTCCCCCTCTACGGGGGTGATCTTCAGCGCGCGGCAAAGCATCGCCGTCGCCTCTTCTCGAGTCAGGTTGCCTACGGGATTTGCCCCTTTAGAGTCTCCCTGGAGATAACCCTGGTTCGCAGCAACGCTGATATCCGCAGCATACCACGCCGTGGCAGCCACATCCCGAAATTTGGTGCTTCCTTGCTCTGAAAAGCCAAAGGCACGGTTGAGCATGGCGGCAAACTCGGCCCGGGTGACGGAGCGATCCGGGTAAAGCTGACCGTCCGTGTCACCCTTCATCACAGCCCGGTCCACCAGGTTGTTCAAATAAGGCGTCGCCCAGCTGGCGGCCTGAACAGTCCCTGCTGCCGGCGCAAGCAAGGATAACAGTAATATTAACATGATGAGTAGGGAAGATATCCTCTTCATGGCGGATTCTCCTAGTTTCAAAAATATTTGTGTAAAATTGTAACATATTTTGTCGAGGCAATCAATTCCTTTTCCCTTTATTTACGCGATGGCCAGCCACAAAAACAAATAAAT
>JAGFXS010000075.1 GCA_017861415.1 Bacillota bacterium | reverse complement strand
ACAAATCAGTAAACACCCTGCTCCGGCACGAGCTTGGCCTCTCCGGCGGTGCAGTACGGCGAGCCAAGAGTACTCCGGGCGGCATCACCTTAGACGGCACGCCCGTCTTCACCACCGCGCAGGTTGCTCCAGGCCAAACGCTCTCTGTTCAGATAGGGGGATTTGGCACAGCGGGGCGTTTGGTGCCCACCCCCGGTCCCCTCAACATCTGTTACGAAGACGAAGACCTTCTTGTGTTGGACAAGCCCGCAGGCCTTGCCGTTCACCCCGGTCCCGGCCATCGGCACGACTCCCTGGGCAACTTCCTCATTTACTATTACGACAGTATTGGCCTTTTGGCTGATTTTCATCCCGTGAATCGCTTAGATCGCGGCACCTCCGGTCTTATGGTGGTGGCCAAACACCCTCACGCCCACGAGCAGCTGGGCCGCGCCCTCCACACCGGTGCCTTTCGGCGAGGCTATCTGGCGGTCTGCCGTGGGGTTCCTTTCCCTCGCGAGGGATTGATTGACAAGCCCATCGCCCGGGCAGAGAATTCCCCCATCCGCCGACAAGTAAGCCCCGACGGCGCTTTTGCTCGCACAAATTACCGGGTTCTGGGGGCGCAGGACGGGCGCAGTCTCATCGCCGTCTTCCTGGAAACCGGGCGCACCCATCAGATTCGGGTGCATCTCTCCTTTATGGGCTGTCCCCTCATTGGGGACTTCCTTTACGGCAATGAGGATGCCACTCTCCCCGGTCGTTTTGCCCTCCACGCGGCCTATGTGGGGCTGATACATCCCATCACCGGGGCGGATTTGCGCTTTCACTGCCCCCTTCCCCAACCTCTCGCCGACTTACTTCCCGGGGTTTCTCCCCTTGAAAAATCAATTTTGGAGGACTTCTGTGAATCCCATTTCTAAGCTCCCCATTCCCCTTCTGGAATGGTATCGTGATAACGCCCGAACCCTGCCTTGGCGCACTTTACCCACCCCCTATCGGGTGTGGGTGTCCGAGATTATGCTTCAGCAGACTCGGGTTACTGCGGTTTTAAGCTATTTTGACCGTTTTATGGCCGCATTTCCAACCCCGGCAGCTTTAGCCGCCGCCCCGGAGGATCAGCTCCTGAAGCTTTGGGAAGGCTTGGGCTATTACAGCCGCGCCCGCAACCTTCAAAAGGCCGCCCGCCAGGTAATAACGGACTTTGGCGGACAGTTTCCTGATACCTATCTGGAGCTACGCAGTCTTGCTGGCATCGGTGAGTACACCGCCGCCGCCATTGCCTCTATCGCCTATGGGGAAGCCCTCCCCGCTGTTGACGGAAACCTTCTCCGAGTCACCGCCCGGATCACAGGTGATGACGGCGACATTACCACTCCCGCTATGAAAAAAAAGGTTACCGCCCTTTTGACGGAGATTATCCCTATTAAGGCCCCGGGGGCGTTTAATCAAGCTATGATGGATCTGGGGGCGCTGATCTGCCTGCCGAATGGTGCCCCCCTGTGTGACAGCTGTCCTGCTGCGTCTTTTTGCCTGGCGCACCAAAAGGGACTAGAGACGGTTCTGCCGGTTCGCAGTCCCAAAAAAGCCCGCCGGATCGAAGAACGGAACGTATTTTTCTTTTTCTATCAGGGGAAGGTCGCCCTACGGCGCAGGCCGCAAAAGGGGCTCCTGGCCGGTCTGTGGGAGCCGCCCTGTGAGCACTCCGCCGATGCGCGCACACAACTAGAGGCCTGGGGCATTTCTTTGGGTCAGCCCTCCTTTGCGGGGGTATCAAGACATATCTTCACCCATGTGGAGTGGCATATGGAGGCCTATGTGCTGGAAGTCTCTTCCTCCCACCTTCCTCCGGAATGGATTTGGGCCGACAGGGACGCGGTGCGCCATCAATATGCCATCCCCGCCGCTTATGCCGGCTTTTCGGATATTTTGGAACAATATCTGGCACACTAATTGAATCAGGAAGCATGTTGCTATGAATTCATTTTACGACTCTACACGCTGCACCCTTTGCCCTCGACGCTGCGGCGCAACCCGAAGTGAGACCGGCGGAGCCGGCATCTGCGCCATGCCGGATACCTTGATGCTGGCTCGGGCAGCCCTCCACCACTGGGAGGAGCCCTCCATCTCCGGCACCCGTGGCTCCGGTACCGTCTTTTTCTCCGGCTGTCCCCTCCAATGCGTCTACTGCCAAAATTATGACATTAGCCAGAAGGGCATGGGCACTCCTCTGTCTCCTTCACGGTTGCGTGAAATTTTTGAGGAGCTAATCTTACAGGGCGCCCACAACATCAATCTGGTGAACCCCGGACATTATGCTCACGGGATTTTGATGGCACTGGATGCACCTCTGCCGGTGCCGGTGGTCTGGAATTCCAGCGGCTATGACCAGCTGTCCACCCTGCGGGCCATGGAAGGCCATATCTCCATCTATCTGCCGGATTTCAAATATCCCGATGAGGCCGCCGCCCTTCGCTATTCCGGTGCGGAAGATTACCCCAAAACCGCCCGGGCGGCTATCCGGGAGATGGTCCGACAGACCGGCCCCTATGAACTGGATGCCCAGGGATTGCTCCAGCGGGGTGTGGTGATCCGTCACCTACTCCTGCCCGGACGGGTTTCTCATGCTAAAGAGGTGATGGACTGGATTGCGGCGACCTTTCCCCCCAAAACCGTCCTATTCTCCCTGATGAGCCAATATGTCCCACTTTACAAAGCCGCACAATTTCCGGAGATTGACCGCCACCTGCGGGGCAGCGAAGTGCGGGCCGCCCTTGGGTACATGGAGGCTCTCGGACTTGCAGGATATACCCAGGATGAGTCCGCCGCCACCAGGGATTTCATTCCCGCCTTTGACGGTACAGGCATATAAGCAGCGTCTCTGTGAAATTTTTCTTAGCTCATATGAATAAGGCGACAACTCCCAGTCCACAATAGGCTCGGAGGTGTTTCCATGAAACAAAAACCATTGTCTCAACGCGTTGGCGATTTTATGGAGGGTCGGGGCTTCTACATAGTCCTGTTCCTCTGCGTCGCCGCAATTGGAATTTCGGGCTATTTTCTCTTCTCCGGCATGATCGCCAGCACACCGCTGAATGAACCGGATCCCTCCCAGCTGGTGAGGGGTCAGGCCGAGGTTCAGGTAGAACCCCCCAGCATTTCCACCAATGCTCCCCAGCCTTCCGATGAGTCTGTCCCAACACAGGGCAGCGCAGCTGAGGCAGAAGCTTCGGCAAGTCCCTCTCAGGCAACCATCTACACCTGGCCTATCCGCGGCACCGTCAGCCGTGACTACAGCCTGGAAGTCTTTGCCTATGATGCCACCATGGGAGACTGGCGGACGCATTCGGGCATTGACATTGACGCACAGCTCGGCACCGAGGTGATGGCTGTCACCGCGGGCACCGTTTCGGACATCCGTCAGGATCCTCTCATGGGCACCACAGTGGTCATCGGCCATGGGGATGATCTGGAAAGCGTCTATTCAAATCTGGCCGCCCAGCCTGCCATCTCCGTAGGCGACCGGGTGACTCCTGGCACCGTGATCGGTGCCATTGGCAACACGGCCATTTCCGAGAGCACCGCTCCCGCGCATCTGCATTTTGAAATGCGCCGGGCCGGCGTTTCCATCGACCCCGTTCAGTTTTTACCCGACGGAACCTGATGAAGCAATCACCACAACTACCGTAACAAAAAAGGATAGGATGGAACAACCTCGGTTCCATCCTGTCCTTTTGTTTTCCTGTCAACGATCTCTTGTAAAAGAAAAAGCCCTGAGCGTTATTAGCTCAGAGCTTTTATGCTTGATTATGCCAGCTTTGCCTTTGCCAGATCGGCAAGGGAGGCGAATGCCTCCTTATTGTTTACAGCCAGCTCAGCTAACATCTTGCGGTTGATCTCAACCCCAGCCATCTTCAGTCCGTGCATAAAGGAGCTGTAGTTCAGGCCGTTCATCTTGCAGGCGGCGTTAATACGGGTAATCCACAGTCTGCGGAAGTCGCGCTTCTTCAGGCGGCGGCCGGTATATGCATAGGTCAGGGACTTCATGACCTGCTGATTAGCCATCTTAAAGTGCTTGGACTTTGCGCCCCAGTAGCCCTTTGCCATCTTCAGGATCTTATTTCTTCTTTTGCGCGTCATCATCGCGCCTTTTACTCTAGCCATTTCAGAATGCCTCCTCTAATGTTCTTATTTGTACGGAATCATGCGCTTCACTGCAGATTCGTTGGTCTTATCCGCATAAGCGCCGCCGCGGAGGCCTCTCTTGAGCTTGGTGGTCTTTCCATGGCCGTTAAGCAGGTGTCTCTTATTGGCCTGGGCGCGCTTGACCTTGCCGGTCTTGGTCAGACTGAAACGCTTTTTGGCGCCACTGTGTGTCTTAAGCTTGATTTTAGGCATAGCGGAAAACTCCTTTATATCTGATTACTTTTTCGTATCCTTCGCGGGCTTGGGGGAGAGGAACATGTGCATGTGTCTGCCTTCCAGCTTCGGCTCCTTGTCCATGGCAGCCGTTTCGCTGCAATCCTCGGCGAATTTTTCTAGCAGCCGCTTGCCGATGTCGGTATGAGCCATTTCACGACCGCGGAAGCGGACGGTGACCTTCACCCGGTCTCCCTCGGACAAAAAGCGCTGGGCATTCCGCAACTTGACATTAAAATCATTGACGTCAATTCCCGGAGACATACGCACTTCTTTGATCTCTACGACCCGCTGATTCTTCTTTGCTTCCTTCTCCCGCTTAGTCTGCTCAAAGCGGTACTTGCCGTAGTCCATAAGCTTACAGACGGGCGGAACGGCATTGGGAGAAATTTTCACCAGATCAAGGTCTTCCGCAGCAGCTTTAGCCATAGCCTCGGCGAGAGGCAATACACCCAGCTGCTCGCCCTCGGCGGAAATCAGGCGCACTTCCTTGTCGTGAATCTCTTCATTGATTTGATGAGCCGTGTTACTGATGACACAAACACCTCCAGTTCAAAATACAAAAAACGGATACCGAAAAGTATCCGCACAGGCACGAAAAAGCAGCCGGGTCACCCGGTTGCGCTTTTTCCATGTTAACCTCTTCGCTAGCCGCGGGAGGTGAGGCAGGCGGAAACCTTCCTTCTTTGTTTTACTCTGACAGTATATCAAATACTCCCACCGCTGTCAAGGAATAAAACAAATAAGATTCAATTCCCGTGACCTTAGGAAAAATCTGTATTTACCGGCCATTCCTTTGCGGGAAAAATAATCAATATAAATCAAGCTCGCATTGTGAAACTGATAAAATCACATGAAATATAAGTAAACTCCTCTTGAGTTTTTAACTAATATTGTGTACAATGAGAGAGATGATCACATTGCCCAGATAACGGGGGAGTAGCCTTCTTCCCCGTTCAACACGTATTCAGAAGGAGAAGATCATGATGAGTAGGGTTCCGGAGAGATGGCGCGAAGCGGCGCTGGCCTTTGCTTTGGATGTGGCTCAGGAGGGCGAAAATTTTCCTAAAAAGGTTCTTTCTCTTTTGGGAAAACACTTTGGCTACCGGCGCAGTATCTTTTTCCCCCATAACTTCTCCGCCTCAGGCCTGATGGGTGGAAAGCGGTCTGCCGCTCTAAGCAACTACATCACCTACGGTATCAGTTACGGACCTATGTACGATTACAAGGATCATGTGTACAAGGACGATATTTTCCAGTATTCCCGCCTGCCATCCCATCTCAAGGGGCGGCGGGTGATCTTCACCAACGATCTTATGCCCTTTCAGGAGTTTGAGCAGACTCCCTTCGGCGTCCACATGATGGCGGTGGACATGTACTACCAGGCCTGCCTGTACCTCTACGCAGGGGACAGGGTCATCGCCTCCATCGCCCTTTTGCGCTCCATCGACGAGCCGCCCTTCAACGAGGACGACCGGCTGCTTTTGGACTACCTCAGCACCCTGATCGGCGAGAACTACCGCACCTTCCTCCACCAGAGCGGCGAATCAAAGTTTCTGGAGGGTTTTCAGATGTTCTTCCAGGATCTGAAGATGGGCGCCATCATCCTTAACCAAGACCTCACGGTAATTCAGGCAAACCAGACTGCTCGAGAGGTCAGTCTTCTGTTCTGGGAGCAGTTCCGGAACAGTCAGAGCCACTTTTTCCGCAGCAACTATCAGGGTGAGAGTCAACACCGCGAGGTACAGACCATGGTAAACGAAATCAGCGAGAAGCTCATTTCACAGGGAAACAATTATATTTCCCTGTCTTTCGTGGGAGGAGAACTCTGTTTCTACCACTCCTCGTTCCTCTCAGCCAACGCCACGGGATCTATCCAGACCTTCCACATCCTGACGGTGACCAGCAATACCAAGGAGATGCCTCAGAATGTAGATCACCCATACAACAGCCTGACCCAACAGGAACGTCGGATTGCCCACCATCTGTCCACGGGCATGAGAAACGAGCAGATCGCCCAAGAACTGCACATCAGCATCTACACCGTTCGAACCCATATCGC
>JAGFXS010000151.1 GCA_017861415.1 Bacillota bacterium | reverse complement strand
TTGCCCCGGAAAACTGCGCTCCGGTGATCCGGGCTTTCGGCGCCACCATCTTACCCCCGGTGGGGGAGAGCTGTTTGGCGGAATTGATACATCGGTTGGAGGAGCGGTACTGACCGCCGATTAATGGAAAAACACACAACGCCGGAGCCCAGATTCATTGGGCTCCGGCGTTGTTCTGTTGCGGTATAAGAAGTGCCGTGCTCTCCTCGGGCGGCTTTCTGTTAGGGGAAGGAAAAGTCTGCTGCGTATTCCTGTAACAAATCATCAATATGATTCGGCAGACCCTCTCTCACGTCCTGAAGGCAGTTGCTGCGATCCAGCGCTGCCATGGTGGCCATATGGGGGGTAGCGAAGATGCCATCCCAAGTGTATTCGTCGTACTCACTGCGCGGGGGGAAGGCAAGGACAGGCTCCCCCAGAGAAAATGCCGCAGAAATCCCGTTGGTATTTCCTCTGGCATCCACCCGGATCCAACGATGATCCAGATAAATGGCGTTATAGCAATGAACGCAGTAGCCCATACTGTCGTCGTCCAGAAGGGTGAGGTACTGAAAGCAGAACCCCACAGGGACTCCCTGGGAACGAAGGAGAGCGGCCAGTAAATTTGCTTTGGCGTGGCAAATTCCCGTGCGGTGCCTCAGAACAGCGGAAGCTCTGGCTGTAATTACTTGAGCCTGACAATCAAAGGAGTGGGGAATCTGGTCTCGAACAAAGTGATAGGCAATGCGCGCTTTCTCAACATCGTCGTCTATGCCGCCAAACAGTGCAGACGCGCATTGCCGAAGGTTTTCAGCTGTGTAGTCTACGTAAGGATGCTCTCGCAGATAGGGAGTAAGGTCCATAAGCGGCCTCCGATTTTGTTGTGATGAAATATAAATATCCTAATTGCTCCCTATTATATCTGAAGAAAGGAAACGGGACAAGTGCAGACGGTAATCAACAAGAAAAGCAGCCAATCGAGAACGCAGCAAAAAGCCCTGTAACCATTGAAGTTACAGGGCCTTTGCATGTGTTTTATTATCAAAATCGATGTCTGCGGATTTTGATACAGGAATCGAACTATCATTTTACGAATAAGCAACGTTCGCTTGTTGGCACATCCTGCCTCCGGTCATTTGTTAAGTGCCCAGCATGGTTCCATGCAAAAAATGTGGTGTTGTGGCTACTTTTTTCTTCCCACCAATAATTCTTCGTTCGTATACCACTCTTCAAAACTAATAAATTTAAAAGGCTGATGAACTTTAATTGCGTGTTGAGGGCATATATACAGGCACCGCATGCACAAACCACAGTGCCATTTAAAACGCATGTGATTCCCGCTGACAATGTTGTGATTTGGACAACTGTCGGCGCATATTCCGCAATGACTGCATTTTTTATCTGCGTAAAACAGCTTGCCTATAAATACAGCGCCAAACCACTCTGCTCTTCCTATAAATGCCATGGATTTTGAGAGAAAGCTGTTATTTCGTTTACAACAAGCCAAATTGGCAATGTCATGCGCTGTCTGCGGTATCTCCGCATTTGCAGTGGCTATAAGCTGTTCGGCCTTAGGCTCATCATATTTGACGGCGAAGTTTGAAGGCATGTAAAACTGTTTGTCATAAAACACATGATAATTCTTTTTATGCAGGATATTAATGAGCAATCTGGAGGAAGAATAATTTACAGGATGGTTTTCTCCCGCGGTACTAATTAAAAAAACGTTTGAAGCGCGAACCTTGGGTAATTGTCGGGCAAAGTCTACAACAATTTTTGGCGCGTTGAAAGCGTGTACCGGATAAGCGATGCCCACCGTATCATAAGTACTGAGGGGAATACTCTGAATCTGAGTTTTCTCAATTGGATAAATATCAACTTTTACTTGAAGCTTTTCAAGTTCCGGTGTGATTTTATTAACCACATATTTTGTCATTCCTGTGCCGGAAAACAAAAAAACACATATTCTTTTCATACTTTCCCTCACAATAAGTGATTCGCATAAATTAATTGTATCATAGAATTTACCATATTCAAAATAGAAAATCCATGTGACAGTTCGAATCTTGTCACATGGATTTTCTATTGGTGCCGGTGGCCGGACTCGAACCTGGTGCCGGTGGCCGGACTCGAACCGGCACGCCTCGCGGCACTTGATTTTGAGTCAAGCACGTCTACCGATTCCATCACACCGGCACATTGCGAACATGAGTATTATAGCACAGGGAGGAGGGGTGAATCAAGAGGGGATTTACGGACTCGCCCACATAAATTTGCAGTTTTTTCGCAAATTGGCATAGGAAATTGACGGAGGATGTGGTAGGATAAAGGGTAAGCCATTTAAAATGCCGGGATTCCGGCAACAGCAGAAGGGAGCTGCAAGGATGATACAAAGGCTATGGAAACTGGGAGTTGTGATGACGATCTTCATGACTCTCTCCGGCTGCCTGTTTCGCAGCGTGGACGAGCTGTATGCCCTGCCAAAATCCTCTGAGACTTATGTAAAGCTTCAGGCGAGCATTGAAAAGGAGCGGGGAGAGGCTGAAAGCATTACCCCCATCAGCGGCAGCAGCACCCAGAATGTGCAGCTGGTGGATCTGGACGGAGACAGCATCTCCGAAGCGGTAGCTTTTTTCCGGGACAGTAGCGCGGAATTCCCGCTGAAAATTGCCATCTTTAAGCAAAATGAAGACAGAGAATATACCCACTTTACCACGATAGAGAGTAAGGGCTCGGAAATTGCCTCTATTGAATACTGCGACCTTGCCGGCGGTAATGGGCTGGAGCTGGTGGTGAGCTGGCAGATGACCAGCACTGTGCATAGCCTATCTGCCTACAGCGTGGGCAACGGACAAGCTGCGGAGCTGATGCGCAGTCCCTACACCCGCTATGTTGCCATGGATCTGAATCAGGATAGCAAGCAGGAGATTCTTCTGATCCAGACCGACAACAGCAATCCGGCAAACAACAAGGTGGAGCAGTATGTGAACGCGGGCAATGCCATGGAGCTCCACTCCTCTGCGCCCCTTTCCGAGGGGATTAGCTCCCTCCTTCTGTGGGAACCGGGCCAGCTCAGGGGCGGTGAACCAGCGCTGATGGTCACGGCTGAATTCGGGGAAAACTATCGAGTGACGGACGTTTTCCGCAGCGCCGAGTCAGGCATCAAAAATATAACGATGGATGAGGGGCTGCGTTACAGTGCCACCACACGGCGCCCTTATACCAACATCGCCCCCGAGGATATCAACAAAGACGGGGCAACGGAAATCCCCCTGACCCAAGCTATCCCCAGCTACAGCCAGACGGCGGCGGATAACTTCTGGAAAATTCTCTGGACTCAGTACGATCTCTACGGAAAGGGCTATCGGCAGATGTCCACCTACCACAACATTACGGATCGGTGGTATCTGGAGCTTCCTGCCAGCTGGGACGGGAAGATCACCCTTTCCCGCCGGGAGCACACCGCCATCGGCGAGCGAGCCGTGGTGTTTTCCTACTGGGAGGGCGATCTGAATGTTCCGCCGGAGCCCTTTTTGACCATCTACCGGCTTACGGGAAACAACCGGGAGTTGCACGCTGTCCAAGAGAACCGCTTCATCTTAGCGCGGGACGCAGAGACCGTATTTGCGGCGGAATTTTCCAAGATAGCCTGGGATTGTGGCCTGGATGAGGCCAGCCTTAAAGTCATTTTCCACACCCTGTAGGGCGTGGTCATAAAAGCCGGGTCAGAAGAGGAAAGACCCAGATGAAAGGAGCACAGAGATGAAAAAGATACTGGTTTTAGAAGATGAAGACAATATTCGCAGCTTTGTGGTCATTAACCTGAAACGATCGGGCTACGAGCCCATTGAGGCAGCCAGCGGCGAGGAGGCATTAGAGCAGCTTCGCCGGAATCAGGACATCCGGGTGGCCCTCTTGGATATTATGCTCCCGGACATGGACGGCTTTGAGGTCTGCCGGAGAATCCGGGCCAGCAACCCGAGAATCGGGATAATCATGCTAACCGCCCGCACCCAGGAGATGGATAAGGTCACCGGTTTTATGACCGGTGCGGATGACTATGTGACAAAGCCCTTCTCCCCCACGGAGCTTACCGCCCGGATTGACGCGCTGTACCGCCGGGTGGGCGGAGAGAGCGTGGACGACGGGGAGATCGTTCAGCCCCCCTTCTCGCTCAACACTAGAAAGCGCACCCTGGAAAAGGGAGGGGAACCCGTAAAGCTGACCCAGGTGGAATATTCCATCATGAAGCTGTTTATGGATAACCCCGGCAAGGCCCTCTCCCGGGAGGAGATCTGGCAGACGGTCTGGGGAGAAAATTAC
>JAGFXS010000009.1 GCA_017861415.1 Bacillota bacterium | reverse complement strand
ACATCCCCAGAGGTGCCGTTAAAGTTTGCAAGAATAAACGGTTGCTTATACGCGGGAAACTCCGTACAGTAGCCACCGCCCCACTTGTTTTTCCGGGACTCTACGTCGAAGGCATCTGTCTCCAACATAAAATCAAAGAAGCGGGCCGTGTCATCCCCCATATCGCGATACATCTCCCGGGCCGCCCGGAAGATCTCCTCCTTGCCGCCCTGGGGTTTGGGGTCTCCCCCTGGGATAATGATGTCATGGTCATAGAGCTTCAGCTCGGAAAGACCCAGACGTCTGGCATTCTCCAGCCGCAGGCGGGACACTAGGGGCACGATATCCCGCTCCACATTATCACGGAATTTGATGATCTCCGGCCTTCCGTAGCCCAAACGACCCATGCGGTAGTCTCCAAGCTCCACAAAGTTTCGATAGCCCATCTTCTTGGCCATCCGATCCCGTACCTTCACCAGCTTGTCAAAGATCTGATCCAACTGCTCTCCGTGCTCCTTGAGGGTGTTGCCCAGGGCCTCATAGGCCTCCCGTCTTGTGCTGCGGTCTTCGTCCTTGGCGTATTTCATCAGCATGGGACGAGGCAGCCGCTCCCCCCGGAAGGGGAACTCCATCCCCGCCATCAGGCGGGAGTATTCACTGGTGAGCTTATTTTCCTCGATCATGTCCTCTATGATCTCTGGAGAGATGGCCTTCACCTCCACCTCAAAGGCACGGAACACCAAAGGGATCACCGCCCCGCTCTCCTCCAGCTCCCGGCGAAACGGGGTCGCTAGCATAGCCTTGGCATAGTCCAGAAGCAAATTCTGAACTTTGGGGCCGATCTCGTCGTAATAATCCTTTTCTGCCAGATAATATTCATCGGCGGTATTGATGGTATAGCGCATGTGGGACAGGGCTGCCGCCGTGTGGTAGGCTTCCACCAGTTTCACATAGCGATTTCGGGCTTCCAGCACCTGTGCCGCCGACTGCGCTCTCTTCACCTCTTCAACGATGGACTGCCCTTCCGCAGCCATCTCCTCCCAGGTTACCCGCCTGTATTCCAGTTCCGATACTTTTTTCATAGACGCACTCTCCTCCTATCGGTTATCCACCCGCTCAGGGTATAGATCGTGCTGGGAGAGGCGGTTCCAAGCAACCTCCTCCCATCGGGTGCCGGGCTTTCCATAGTTACAATATGGGTCAATGGAAATGCCGCCCCGGGGAGTAAATTTCCCCCAGATTTCGATGTACTTAGGGTCCATAAGGTGGATGAGATCTTTCATCATCGTATTCACGCAGTCCTCGTGAAAGTCCCCGTGATTCCGGAAGGAAAAAAGATAGAGCTTCAGGCTTTTACTCTCCACCATGCGGATACTTGGCACATAGGAGATATAAATGGTGGCAAAGTCAGGCTGCCCGGTCATGGGACACAGGGAGGTAAATTCCGGACAGTTAAACTTGACAAAGTAATCTCCATCCGGGTGCTTATTTTCAAAGGTCTCCAGTACACTGGGGTCGTAATCTGTGGGATAATTGGTTCCTTGATTACCCAAAAGGGTGATGCCACCCAACTGCTCTTCCGTTCTTCCGCTCATGGCTTATCCTCCTATCAAAAGGGGATCTTTTACCCCGTTTAATTCAAAAGCCTTCTGCCGGTCCTTGCAGGTGCCGCAATGGCCGCAGGGAGTTTCGCCCCCCTCATAGCAGGACCAGGTCAGCTCATAGGGGACCCCTAGTTCCAGACCCTTTTTCACAATCTGCGCCTTGTCCCATTCCACAAAGGGCGCCATTACCCGAAGTTGTCCGCCGCTGCCCTCGAAAATGGCCCGGTCCATAGCCTCTACAAAGGCTGCGGAACAGTCGGGGTAGGCAGCCACGGCCACATCATCGTGATGAGCGCCATAGCAAAGAACCCCGCAGCCGCTACCTAAGGCCACGCTAGCGGCGGCTGCGAGAAACAGTCCGTTCCGGAAAGGAACGTAGGTGGAGACAAGTCCATCCGCTGCCGACCCCTTCTGCTCCCCGTAGCTGCCCCGAGGGATCGATTCCTCCGAATGGGCCAGAAGGGAGGAGTTACTATGGCAGAAAATCTCCGCAAGGTTCAAATCCCGCTTTTCCACTCCGTAGTGTCCGGCGATTTGCTCCGCCGACCAGAGTTCCCGTTGATGCTTTTGCCCATAAGACATAGACAGCGCCATCACATTCTCCCGTCCATACTCCTCCACCGCCATGGCCAAAAGGGTGGTAGAGTCCACCCCGCCGCTTAACAATACCATCGCTTTCATACGCTTCTCCTTCTCTATGTCTTTATCGCAGCCGCGCCTGCAGGCCAACATCGTCCTGGAACCGTCCTCGGAAGGTGGTGGTATAAGTCTTCGCTCCCGCCTTTTGAACGCCCCGGGCGGTCATGCAGCTATGACAGGCCTCAATGGTCACCGCCACATCTTGGGAGCCGGTCACCTGGGTCATGATTTCTGCAATGTCGCTGCCCAGCCGTTCCTGCAACTGAAGACGCCGGGCGGCCATGTCCACAATTCGCGCAATTTTGGACAGACCCAACACCCGGCCCTGTGGCAGATAGGCCACGCTGACCTTCATGTCATACATGAGAGCCATGTGGTGCTCACAATAGCTGAACACTTCGATGTCCTTCACCTGAACCATATCGCTGCTATCGGTGAGACTGTCCTCCTCAAAGGTTTTGCAAAACAGCTCTCCAATCTCCTGATTACTGTACTGAATCCCCTGAAATATCTCCGCATACATCCGGGCCACCCTGTCCGGCGTTTCACGCAGGCCCTCCCGGTTTGGATCTTCCCCCAGAGCTTCCAGAATCCCGCGGACATGGTCCTGAATCTTTTTTACATCAATGGCCATTGGCTTACACCCCCCTTTGCTCCGGCGGCCAGATGAATTTGTGAAGCTGCAACTGCAGCCGCACCCCCGCCAGTTTTTCCTTTTTCATGTATTCCACAATCTCCTGTGGGGTAATTTGCCCAAAGACCGGACTTATGTACAGCCGGACACCCGTTCCGATGGTGGTCGTCTCCAGCAGAGTCTTCACCCGCAGCAAATCCTCATGGCTGCCGCAGACCAGCTTCAAGGTGTCCTCCCCACGCAGCTGCTCCAGATTGGGAAGGTGCATCTGTGCCTCCATGCCGCTGCCGGGCAGCTTGTAATCCATAGTGAATCTCACCAGCGGGGCCGCTTGCCGGAAGGGTTCTAAGGGGATACTGCCGTTGGTCTCCACCTCCACGTCAAGGCCAGCCCCGGTGAGCGCGCGAAGGAGCTCCCCTATCCCGGGTTGGAGCAACGGTTCCCCTCCTGTCAACGTCACATTCCTCGCCCCGGAATCAGCCACAAAGGATAGAATCTTATTGGTCTCCATGGGCTCTGTCGGGCAATCCGGATCGTTGGCCCAAGCGGTGTCACAATAGGAACAGGCAAGGTTGCAGCCAGAAAAACGCAGAAATACTGCCAGTTCTCCCGCCCGCTGCCCTTCTCCGTTGATGCTCAGAAAGCACTCGGCAATGGGATAGGTCATAACCTTCCCTCCTCGTAGACGGCACAGTTATCCGGCGTTTCATACACCGTCATGGACACCATAGGAAAGCCCAGCTTTTCCATCTCCTGATAGAGGTGCCTGGCCAAATTCTCCGCCGTGGGCCGGAAAGGCAATTCTACCACTTCAAAGCCCTCGGCCTCCATAGCGTCCATGGTAGAAAGCTGAAGACTATACTTTTCAACGATCAGTTTGTGATCTAAGGTCTCTGCCAAGGCCCTAAGTTCCCGTTTCAAATCAGAGAAATCTAATAGCATGCCCACCTTTTCCCCCGACTCCTGGAGCTTCTCACCCCGCACCTTCGCCACCACACGCCAACGGTGTCCGTGGAGATTGGCGCATTTACCCTCGTAGCCATTGAGAAAATGCGCGGAATCAAAGGCCGCTTCTGCTGTTAAATAATACATTGTTTCATCCTTTCTTCCTCCAGGGGATAAAAAGGCAGCTCTGCATCCACCCCACATCAGGCTGTTTACCTGATAGAACAGGGGAAAGTCCTCCAAAATTGGTAGACTCCCCCCCTGCAAATGCCTAGTTTTATTTACCGACAGGAGGGTCTCGAACTGTCCTATTTAATTTTGCTCAAAGTGCCTTTTGATTATACAGATCCTTCCAAGCAGGAATGCCGTGCATGCTCACCGCCGCCTTTACACCCTGCAGGATAGCTTCCTCTACTGCTCTGACAGCCAAGATGCCCACAGCGTCTGGGTCTGCCCAGACATCACCGTAGCTCATGGCAAACATCGTATCCCCATCGAAGGTGGTGTGGGCCGGCCGAATAGCCCTCGCCAATCCATTATGACCAACAGCGGCTAACTTCCCGGCCTGCGCTTTGCTTAAGGCTGCGTTGGTGACAATGCAGCCAATAACCGTATTGTCCTCCCCCGCAAATCGCCCGGAAAACACATCCTTCTGTCGGCGGTATCCGTCCAGAAGCACCTGCTCTCCGTCGGAAAAGGTAAGACCATCCTGGCCCCGACATCCGGCAAGAATCCGGCCGTCCTCCCAGACGTCTCCCACGCAGTTCACCGCCACCACAGCGCCCACCATCAGTTCTCCCTGACGGAAGGCTGCGGCACCGATGCCGCCCTTCATGGCACTCTCAATCCCCAGTGCCTTTCCCAGGGTGGCTCCTGTGCCAGCACCGAAGCATCCGTTCTGAAAGGGAGGTCTTTCTAAGGCGACTTCACAGGCGGCGTACCCCATGGCCGCATCGGGCCGGATATGAGCATGGCCGCATTTCAAATCAAAAAGGACTGCACCGCAAACATTAGGCACCACCGTTACCAGCACATCCCGGCCGATCCGCGCCTCCTCTAGCTTTTTCATCACACCGCCGGCGGCATCCAGGCCAAAGGCGCTGCCACCCGTGAGGAGCACCGCATGGACCACCTCCCGGTTACAGCGGGGATCCAGGGCGTCGGTGTCCCGGGTGCTGGGGGATCCGCCTCGGACATCTACCCCGCAGACCGCCCCTGTAGGGCACAGGATCACTGTACAGCCGGTTCCTGCCTCAACATTCTGAGCCTGTCCGAAGGAAAACCCAGGGATATCTTCAATTTTAATCGTTTCCATGTATGTCCTCCAGTTTTTTCAGCGCGGCGGTGAGTATGTCGGAAACCTCCGCCAAGGCTCCGCGGCCCACATCGCCGCAGGCCAGCTCCGCCTGTCTGGGCTGAAGGATGGTGCACTCCAGAGTCTCCTGTAATTTGCGCAAATTCGCCTGGTGAAAAGGATTTTCATACATGGCTGTGTTCATTGCCGGACAAAGGATCATAGGCTTTTGCCATGCCGCCATACACACAGTGGTTAGCATATCGTCAGCGATGCCGCCGGCAAGCTTCCCGATGAGGTTCGCCGTGGCAGGTGCTAGAATAACCAAATCTACCCGTTTTGCCAGGGAGACATGCTCCACATTGGGCGCTTCCAACCGCTCGAACATCTCCGTATGAACCTTGTTCCCCGTGAGGGTTTGAAAGGTCAGGGGAGTTATGAATTCCTGGGCAGATCTGGTCATCACCACATGGACGCTGTGCCCCGCCCGGACAAGACCACGGGCCAGCTCCGCCGCCTTATAAGCCGCAATACTGCCGGTAACGCCCAGCAGAACATCCTTACCCATTAGACTCTACCTTTCTCAGCACTGCCTGCACAATTCCCTGAGCAATTTGCTCCTTGCCCTCAAAATAGGCTTGTCCCCCAGTTGCATCCAGCAGATGCCCGCAGTGCAAGGACGAGGACACAGTTTTCATGTCGTTTGCCAAGACGAAATCACAGTGATTTTCCGCCATGAGACGGCGGGCGGTCTCCAAAAGCACCTCACTGCTCACACCGTCCAACAGCTTAAAGCCCACCAGCACCGCATTTGGTGCCTGTACGCGAAGCTGACCGATGACTTTGGGCGTCTTCTCCAGAATAAGAGCCATGTCCTCCAGAGAGGAGCTGAGCTTTCCACCCTGACGAAGATCCTCTGTCTCAATCATGGCCTGCTCCACAACGTAGGAGTCTTGTCCCACGGCGCTCTGCGCCGCCGCGGCCAGAGCCGACAGGGTTGTCACCCGTCGTACCCGGTAATCACTTACCGCCATGCTGTGAATGATAGCGTCGGGTCGATGGATCCGGATCAACTCCCTGAGTGTCTCCTCCAGCTCCAAGGTTCCACCGATGTGATGGAAGATTAACTTCTCTCCCGCCGGATGTACCGCATTGCGGGGACAGACATAGTGGATTTCCGCCACCTGGGGCACCTGGTGGAATGCTTCCGCCAGGTGGGCGCCCAACCGACCGGTGGCGTGGTTTGTAATGCTACGGACGGAATCAATGGGTTCTTGTGTCCCCCCCGCAGTGATGAGAATCTTCACAGAATACGGCTCCTTCTCCCTATGAGGATGTTGTTACTTCCCCATTATAGACGCTTTTCCAGCCCATTAAAAGTAGTAAACCTATGGAAAAACCGCCGGTCTCGATGGCTTTTTATAACAAAATGCCAAAAAGCAAATTTTATTGTTCCTGGCCCCGCTTTACCAACGCCTCGCCCACTTGGTAAATATCACCCGCTCCCACTGTGAGAATTAAATCGCCAGGCCGAGCTAGAGCATAGAGCCGATCAGCCAGCTCCGGTAGTGTGGCCACCGCCACCGCACCGGGGACGGCCTTGGCCAAATCCTCGGAACTGATCCCCAGCTGATTCTGCTCCCGGGCGGCGTAGATTTCCGCCAGATATACCACGTCCGGCTGATGAAGCACCTGGGCAAACTCGTGAAACAGGGACTTGGTTCTGGAATAGGTGTGGGGTTGGAAGGCACAGACCACCCGCTGATAGCCTAGGGTTGCGGCCGTATCCAGTAAGGCTTTCAATTCACTGGGGTGATGGGCATAATCGTCATAGACCTTCGCGCCCTTCACGGTTCCCTTGTATTCCATACGGCGTCCCGCGCCGCGGAAAGCGGACAGCCCTTCGGCAATAGCCACCGCAGGAAGTTTCAGTACCAAAGCCGCCGCGGCTGCCGCCAAGGCGTTCTTTACATTGTGTAGGCCGGGCACTTGAAGGGCAATTCGAGTCACGGTCTCACCATGGTAAATCAGATCAAAAGAGCCCACACCATTTTCCATGGTGAGGTTCTCGCTGTGGACATCTCCTTCCCGAAGGCCGAAGGTCACCAGATTAGGCACCCCTTGTAGGGCTTCCATGGTATTGTCATCATCGCGGTTTGCTACCACAAATCCGTCGCCGGGCACAAGACCCGCAAAGGCCCGAAAGGAATTCTTCACATCCTGCAGATCCTTGAAGAAATCCAAATGGTCCGCCTCGACGTTCAAAATTATCGCCACCGTGGGATAAAATGAAAGGAAGGAATTACAATATTCGCAGGATTCCACAATGATGGTCTCCCCCGCCCCCACCCGGTGTCCGCTGCCTAAAAGAGGCAACGTTCCGCCGATCATCACCGTGGGGTCGATGTTGGCTGCCATAGCAATGTGCGTACACATGGAGGTAGTTGTGGTCTTACCATGGGTGCCAGAAACGCACAGGGCATTCCGGTACCGGCGCATGATTACTCCCCAGACCTCTGCCCGCTCCAGCACGGGAATTCCCCGTCGACGGGCTTCCGCCACTTCTGGGTTGTCGTCATGGGCAGCGGCGGTGCGGATCAATAGATCTGCCCCCTCCACCAAGTCTGCTTTGTGTCCGACTGTAACCGTAATCCCCAGGTCCCGCAGGCGTTTCACCGCTTTGCTCTCCTGCATATCGGAGCCGGTGATTAAAAGGCCCTGGCCGCTGAGCACCTCTGCCAGGGGACACATGGACACGCCGCCGATTCCCACCATATGGGCCCGGCGGCCGGGAGTTAAGTATGTTTGAATCTGATCTGCTGTCATCTGGTTTACACACCTTCTGTTTCAGATTATAATGAAAGCACTATAAGTAGTGTTTGAATTTTCTCTAGTATAATACCCGCCTATGAGAATTGGCAAGCTTTTCTCGTGGTTTCCTCCATGGCTCTTCCGCCAGCGGACGGATATGCAAAACTCGCACAGAGGATGTGACGCAATGGCAAAGCTTACAGAAAAATTTTATCGGCAGGACACCAGAACCGTCGCCCGCGCCCTTTTGGGCAAATATTTGGTGAGAGACCTAGACGGAGCGCGCCTGGCTCTGCGTATAACGGAAACGGAAGCCTACATGGGCCGGATGGATAAGGCCTGCCACGCCTACGGCTACAAACGCACCAAGCGGACGGAAACCTTATTCTCTCCGCCGGGCACCGCTTACATCTACCTAATCTATGGTATGTATCACTGCCTCAATTTTGTGACAGAAGCTGAAGGGGAACCATGTGCCGTGCTGATTCGCGGCGGCGAGGCAGTCCTGGGAGAATCCCTGATGACCCAAGCCCGTTTTGGTAAAACACCGGACGATCTCTCCTCTTATCAGCGCAAGAACTTTCTTAACGGACCGGGGAAGGTCTGTCGCGCCCTTTCCCTCACACGTGAGCAGAACGGCATCTCCCTTTTGGGGGATACTCTCTGGGTCTGCGATGACATCAAGGATCTAGACCTTGTCCCCTCCTCGGAAGATGTCCAGCGGCAAATTCTCACAGGCCCCCGAATCGGGATTGATTACGCCGGGGAGGCTATCCACTTTCCCTGGCGTTATTGGATATAGTCATGGAGTTTCGTCGGCATACAGTCCTATAGCTTTCTCATATGCTGGGCTGCGGCCTTGAGCATCAGCCGTTTTGTGCCCACATTGTCGAAGGCTACTTCGATGAGGGCATCCCCACCCATGGGCTGTACAGAAATCAGCATCCCCTTGCCAAAGGCATCGTGGTGAACCATCTCCCCTTTGGCAAACTCGGGCAGTGCCGTCCCCTTTTTGGCTGGACTCCGATACACTGTCTGCTGGGGAATCCCACCGGGGATTTGCCGCAGGCCTGCCGCACCCTCTCCTCCGTATGCATTCAGAGAGGGTTTTTTCCATTGATCTTCAAAGGGCAGATCGTTATGGTCATAAGGCGTCCGCCCGGTGGTTTCCACATATTCCGGGGGAATCTCCTTCACAAACCGGGAGGGCATGTAAGAGGCTGTCTTACCGAAGAGCATCCGGGAGGCAGCCCAGGAGAGATACAGTTCCTCCTTGGCCCTGGTCATGGCTACATAGCAGAGGCGACGCTCCTCCTCCAGCTCGTCGTGTTCGCCGATGGCTCGGAAACCCGGGAAGATTCCTTCCTCCAGCCCTACGGCAAACACCACGGGAAACTCCAATCCCTTGGCAGCGTGCATCGTCATCATGGTAACGCTGTTATCCGCATCCTCCTGACTGTCCCAATCCGTGTACAAGGCGACCTCATCCAGAAACCCTGCCAGTGTTGGCTCATCGGTGTTCTCCAGATAGCCGATGATGGAGGACTTCAGTTCCCGGACGTTCTCCAGCCGGGTGGCGTTCTCCTCCCGCTTTTCTTCCAGCATGGTCACGTATCCACTGCTCAGAAGCAGGGCATCGTAAAGCTCCGTTAATGACAAAAACTCGGCTTTGATCATGAGACCCTCCATCATCTCTACAAAGGTCCGCAGCTTCACCGCACTTTTCTGGAGCGGGGCAAAGCGGTCTGCGTGACGGATGATCTCCCAGAGCGGAAGCCCCTCTTCTTGCGCAATTTGTTGGGCTATTTCCACTGTCCTCGCCCCGATACCCCGAGGCGGATTGTTCACAATCCGCAGGAGGCGCAGATCGTCCGCCGGGTTTTGAATCACGCAGAGATACGCCAGCATGTCTTTGATTTCCGCCCGTTCGAAGAAACGGAAACCCCCGATCACCCGGTAGGGGATGCTGTTGCGCTTAAAGGCCATTTCCAGCTGGTTGGACTGGGCGTTCATACGGTAGAGCACAGCAAAATCCTTCCAGCTTCTGCCCGTAGTAAAGCCCTTTAGAATCTCATCAGCTACATGGATGGCCTCGTCCTGCTCGTTTACAGACTGATAAGCCTGCACTTTCCCGCCGCCTTCCTGCTCCGTCCATAGGGTCTTCCCTTTGCGTCCGCTGTTGTTGCCGATGACGGCATTGGATGCCTCCAAAATATATTTGGTGGAGCGGTAGTTCTGCTCTAAGCGGATCACCCTGGCGTCTGGGTACTCCTCCTCGAAGGAGAGAATGTTTTCAATCGTCGCCCCACGGAATCGGTAGATAGATTGATCGTCGTCACCCACCACGCAGAGATTCCGGTGTCCTCCCGCCAAAAATTTTGCCAGCAGATACTGAAGATGATTGGTGTCTTGATATTCGTCCACCAATACATATCTGAACCGTTTTTGATAATACCCGCGAATCTGGGGAAACTGTTGAAAAATACGAACAGTATGGAGAATAATATCGTCAAAGTCTAGGGCGCCGGCGCTCTCCAGCTTTTTGGAATAGGCGGCGTACACCCCGGCAATCCGCATCAGGCGGTAATCCCCGGCGGCCCGGCAGCGATCCTCGTAATCTCCGGGGAGAAGGAGCTCGTCCTTTGCCCGGGAAATATGACTTAGTACCGCCCGAGGTTGAAAGGTCTTTTCATCCATGTTTAGCTCCCTCAGGCAGGCCTTTATTACCCGCAGGGAGTCGTCAGTATCATAGAT
Organism: Bacillota bacterium; assembly: GCA_017861415.1. Taxonomy (GTDB): domain Bacteria; phylum Bacillota; class Clostridia; order Oscillospirales; family Oscillospiraceae; genus Evtepia. The sequence goes on along the minus strand of JAGFXS010000009.1, from coordinate 5,458 downwards.
GGTGAAAGATGAAGGATACCCCAGCACCTCAATCTCGCGGCGCAGAATCCTCATACAGGCGGCGTGGAAGGTGGATGCCCACACCTCTCTCCCCGCAGGCCCCACCGCTGCCTCAAGGCGAGCCTTCAGCTCTCCCGCGGCTTTATTGGTAAAGGTAATGGCAATGATTTCCCAAGGGCGCACCGGATCTAAGGTACACAACTCCTCCATCCGGATTACTTCCTGCGGGGTGCGGCCATGGACGCCCTGCCAGCTCTCTAGGAAACGAAGGTCCTCTTCCGTTACCCACTGTGGAACTGTCTCAGAATCGGAGCCGCTACCATAACGCAGCAGATTCGTCACCCGGTTTATGAGCACCGTGGTCTTACCGCTTCCCGCCCCGGCCAGTAGAAGCAATGGCCCTTGTGTGGTTAGAACTCCTTCTGCCTGCTGGGGATTCAGCCGGGGAAATTCCAGGGAAATGGCCCGCCGCCGGGCGGCGCAAAATCGATTCTGCAAACTGATCTCAAGCATGTCCTCACCAGAGCCTTCCTCAATCATTAAGCTTAAATTGTACCACATTAAGCTTTTTTTGACAATGAGCAATGACAGGATATGCCGCAATACAACAATTTTTACAGTTGGCTTGATAAGTGTCTTGTCAACTGACATTGCCTATGTTATACTTGGGGTCACAAATAGAGTCCCTTTAGTATTGCCGCTGCTCTCCGGCATAGTCTCGGCGGAATCCCCTCACCGCGGAAAGCATTGGTTAAAATTGACTCAAAACAGATGAGGGCAGGCATCGCCTGCCCTTTGTACACACTGGGGTGTGTCAAAGGGCAAGGGGACAACCTGTTCCCCCGCGGCAGTCATTTCAGAGGACATGGTCTCCTGCCAAAGACTGTTAAATCAACATATAAGAGAGATGACATCATGCATTATGACTGTGACGTAATTATTGTCGGAACCGGCGCGGCAGGGCTTTACTGTGCTTTAAACCTGCCACCCCAGCTGCGGGTGCAGCTGCTCACCAAGAAGAAGGCAGACGAGTCCGACTCCTATCTGGCCCAGGGGGGCATCTGCGTCCTGCGCGGCGAGGAAGACTATACAGATTTTTTTGAGGACACCCTCAAAGCTGGCCATTATGAAAATGATCGTCTTGCGGTGGATCAGATGATACGGTCCTCCGGTCATGTAGTGACGGATCTACTGGCCCGTGGCGTTCGTTTCGAGCGAGAAGGCGACGGAAGCTTGGCCTTTACCAGGGAGGGCGCCCACACCCGGCCTCGCATTCTCTATCACAAGGATATTACCGGTCAGGAGATTACCTGCTCCTTACTGCGGGATGTTTGGGCTTTACCCAACGTCACCATTCGGGAGCATGTCACCATGCTTGACCTTCTCACCGACGGCAAGCGCTGCGGGGGCCTAATCGTCTCCACCCCCCAAGGCGAGCTGGAGGTACTTCGCGCTCCCATCGTAGTGCTTTGCTGCGGCGGTCTAGGCGGACTCTACACCCATACAACCAACTTCTCCCATATCACCGGAGATGCCTTGGCCATCGCCATGAAGCATGATGTCGAGGTGGAGCATCTGGACTATATTCAGATTCACCCCACTACACTCTACACCCAGCAGCCGGGCCGGAGCTTCCTCATCTCGGAATCTGTCCGTGGCGAGGGCGCCCTGCTCTACAACAAGAACATGGAACGCTTTACTGATGAGCTTCTCCCCAGGGACAAGCTCACCCAGGTGATCTTCCAGCAGATGGAGAAGGACGGCACTTCTTACGTCTGGGAGGATATGCGTCCCCTAGGCGAGGATATCATCCTTTCCCACTTCCCCAACATCTATCAGCACTGCCTAAGCAAGGGCATCAACGTGCTGGAGGAGCCAATCCCCGTAGTGCCTGCCCAGCACTATTTCATGGGAGGCATTAAAGTAAACCTTTCCAGCCAAACCTCCATGAAGGGTCTGTACGCCTGCGGCGAGACCAGCTGTAACGGTGTCCACGGACGCAATCGACTGGCCAGCAACTCCCTGTTGGAGTCCTTAGTGTTTGCCCGTCGTGCCGCCGAAGATATTACCTTTGGGCAGAGCCATGTGGGCGGCTGCCCGGGCCTCTCACCAGATCTGTCCGCCTATGGGGACATGGACGCCCTGTTTGCCGGCTACCGGGAAACTCTCCTCACTGCAATTGAAAGGACGAGAGATCACCATGAATGAGATTACCATGATTCTTCAGGCCGACGACCTGATCCGCCTCGCCCTCAAGGAGGATATCTCCCAGGAGGATGTCTCCACCAACGCCGTGATGCCCACCGCAAAACTGGGCCGTGTGGAGCTGATCTGCAAGGAGGATGGCGTTGTGGCCGGACTGCCTATCTTTGCCCGGGTCTTTCAGCTGCTGGACCCGGATACTCAGATCTTCTTTACCTACAAGGACGGCGATCAGGTGACAAAAGGCCAGCGTATGGCCACCGTCACCGGGGATATCCGTGTACTTCTCTCCGGCGAGCGGGTTGCCCTTAATTATCTGCAACGCATGAGCGGCATCGCCACTTACACCCGAAAAATGGCCACCGTGTTAGAGGGCAGCAAGACAGTTTTGCTGGATACCAGAAAAACCACCCCCAATAACCGTATTTTTGAAAAATACGCTGTGAAGGTGGGGGGCGGCTCTAACCACCGATACAATCTCTCCGACGGTGTGATGCTCAAGGACAACCACATTGCCGCCGCAGGGGGGATTACCCAGGCTGTTTCTCAGGCAAAGGCTTATGTCCCCTTTGTTCGTAAAATCGAAGTGGAGACGGAAACCTTAGATCAGGTCCGTGAGGCTGTGGAGGCCGGCGCCGACATTATCATGCTAGACAACATGTCCATGGAGGATATGAAGAAGGCCCTGTCAATGATCGGCGGGAGGGCTCAGACGGAATGCTCCGGAAATGTCACCCTTGAAAACCTAGCAAGGCTGCGCGATCTGGGGGTCGATTTTGTCTCCAGCGGTGCCGTCACCCACTCTGCCCCCATTCTGGACATCTCTATGAAAAACCTCCAGCCCTTGTAATCCCCAGCCCCTTGAAAGGAGGCTCACCTTGACTGTATCGGAACGAAGACGCAGCATCCTCAAGCTGCTTAAAGAAACAGACGCTCCCATCGCCGCAAAGGATCTCGCCACCCGTTTTGGGGTGAGTCGGCAGGTCATTGTGCAAGATTTGGCGGTGATTCGAGTGGCCCACCCCAATATTATCTCCACCTACCGGGGCTATCTCCTCCAGCTGGAGACCACCTATTCCCGCGAGTTTAAGGTCCGCCATACGGACGAGACCGCGGAAGAGGAGCTGACTCTCATTGTGGATCTGGGTGGCCGGATCCAGAATGTCAGCATAAGCCATAAATTTTATGGGCGAGTAACAGCGGAGATGAATATTAGCTCACGCCAGGACGTCCAAGAGTATATTACCGCTCTGCGGTCGGGACAGTCCCGACATCTCAGCAACGCCACCGGCGGGTATCATTACCATCTGGTGGAGGCCATGAGCGAGGAACGGCTGGATCTCATCGAAAAGGCCTTGGAAGAACACGGTTTTCTTGCCCCTTTGAGCCCCTGGGAGCGCTACTCCCTGGAGGAATAACACCCCCAAAAGGCAACTTGCTTTCCCAAGATCCCCCCTAACAATCAAGGAGGTACTATTACCCATGACCATTTTGGACATTCAGGCGGAAATACTCCGGCTGAAAAAAGAGCGCGATATCTGCATCATTGCCCACGCCTATCAAGGGCAGGAAATTCTGGAAGTAGCCGACTTTGTGGGCGACTCCTACGGCCTTTCCATTGAGGCAAGCCGTGCCCCCCAGCAGAGCATCCTCATGTGCGGCGTGCGCTTTATGGCGGAGACCGCCAAGGTACTCTCTCCCGAGAAACGTGTCTATTTGGCCAATGCCGACGCAGGTTGCCCCATGGCAGACCAGATGGATAAGGCCATGATCGAATCTGTGAAAACCGACTACCCCGGACATGCCGTGGTCTGCTACATAAACACCACCTCGGAACTGAAAACCGTCTGCGACGTCTGCGTCACCTCCTCCTCCGCTGTGGAAATCTGCAAAAAGCTCCCCCAAAAGGACATTCTCTTTATCCCCGATCAAAATCTGGCTCAGTATGTGGCAGACAAGCTACCCGAGAAGAATGTTCGCTATCTAGACGGCGGCTGCCCCTACCACGCTGCCATGACCGTTTTGGATGTGGAGCGAGCCAGAGCCGCCCATCCCGGTGCCCTGTTCCTGGTACATCCCGAATGCCCGCCTGAAGTAGCCGCTCTGGCCGATTATGTGGGCTCCACCACCGGCATTATGGCCTACGCCCAGGATTCTTCCGCCGAATCTTTCATCATCGGCACAGAGATCAGCATCGTGGAGCATCTGCAATTCTCCCAGCCGGATAAAAAGTTCTATCATCTCTCCGGCGCTCTCCTTTGCCCTGAGATGAAAAAGACCACTCTCATGGACGTATACCACTGTGTAAACGGGACCGGCGGCGAGGAAATCACCCTCTCCCAAGAGGTTATGATTGGCGCACGGCGTTGTATTGATGAGATGATCCGCTTGGGCGGCTGATTTTGAAAGGAGCATTCCACCAATGAAGAGACGACTTGGCGTTTTTTGTCTTATTCTGCTGCTGAGCGTCCTTGCACTCGCAGGTTGCCAGCCGCAAGCCCCCGTAGAGGAGGCCGTCACTATCCGCATGGGCGCCCTCACCGGCCCCACCGCCATGGGCATGGCCTATCTCATGGAACAAGACGAGACGGGAGATACCGCCAACGACTACGACTTCACCCTGGCCGGCTCCGCCGACGTTCTGACACCACTTTTGATTCAGGGTGAGCTGGACATGGCAGCCATACCCGCCAATCTTGCCGCGGTGCTCTATCAGCGAACAGAAGGCGCCCTTCAGGTAGTGGCTGTCAACACTCTGGGGGTTCTCTATATCGTGGAAATGGGCGATACCGTACAGTCCGTTGCCGATTTGGCCGGAAAAACGATCTACGCCACGGGGAAGGGCTCCGTGCCTGAATACACCCTGCGGTCTATTTTGGAGTCTCAGGGGCTGAATCCGGATACCGACGTGGATATCCAGTGGAAGAGTGAGCCTGCAGAAGTGGTGGCTCAGCTGGCTCAGGGCGGCGGCGTGGCTATGCTGCCCCAGCCCTACGTCTCCGCCGCACAGCTCCAGCTTGGCAATTCCCTCAGGCAGGCACTCAGCCTCACCGAGGTCTGGTCTTCCCAGACGGAAGACAGCCAGCTTATCACTGGCGTTTTGGTTGCCCAGCGGAGCTTTCTGGAGTCACACCCCGAAGCCGTCGCCCGATTCCTAGAAGAGTACCACGCCTCTATGGACTATGTGAACAATAACATTCCGGAAGCCGCCCAGCTAATGGAGAAGTTCGAGATTACCAAGGCTTCTGTTGCAGAG
>JAGFXS010000074.1 GCA_017861415.1 Bacillota bacterium | reverse complement strand
AGCCTTCTTACAGACCCGGTCACTTTCACCACAACGGCAGATGCCGACAAGATTGTGGCCGCTGTCAAGTCCATGGTAGAGGACTATAACACCATGCTGACGGAGCTCCGGGAGGCGTTCAACACCGTTCCTGCGCAAAAATCCGACGGCAGCAAGTATGAGCCTCTCACAGAGAGCGATCAGGAATCCATGAGTGACACCGCTATTGCAAACTATGAGGAAAAAGCCAAGCAGGGCATATTATTCGCAGATCAGGATTTGAGTTCCATGTACAATAGCCTACTCAAGGCCATATCCCCCGGCGGCACCGATGGTGTGACGCTGCGGAGTATGGGTATCAGCACCGGCTACTATCAGGGTCTAACCACCATAGAATTTGACGAAACCAAGTTCCGGGAAACGCTGAGCACCGATCCGGATAGCGTACGGGATGCCTTCACCAAGGTTGCCGGCGACGGAAGTAGCACCAACGGCATCATGACGAGCATGCAAAATACACTGAAAGCCTATGCCTCTGTCGAGGGAACCAAAGGTATCCTGATCAACAAAGCCGGATCCAAATATTCTGCCAGTTCTCTCCTCCAAAACTCCTTGAAAGATGAGATCGACGATTATAGTGATCTCATTACCAAATGGCAGGATAAAATGTCCGACAAAATTGATTACTATACCCGCCAGTATACTCGCTTGGAGTCACTCATCAGCGAGATGAATTCACAAAGTTCATCCCTTTCAGGTCTCACAGGCAGCTAAAGTTAATCGCATGACGCGTAGCAGAAAGGATTAATTTAATGGATATGCGTGGTTACCAGCAATATAAAGAGCAGTCCGTCAATACAATGACGCCCGGTGAACTTCTGAACCTTTTATTGGACGAGCTCATCAAGCGCATTACCCGAGCAGAACTATCCTTGGAAAAAGGTGATTTCCCCCTGTTTGAAGCCTCAATAGATCGCTGTGCCGATATTGTTCGATATTTGGATAATACTCTGGATCGCCAGTATCCCATCAGCAACGATCTTCATCGCCTCTACGACTATTTTGGCTATGAATTTAGCCGCATTAAGCTTGGCCGAAATATGGAAGAACTTCATCGAGTTAAGCCCATGCTTTCCGATCTGCGTGACAGCTTCCGGCGCGCCGAAAAGAGCAGCACCCTGTAGGTATGTATATGAAAGCGTCTGATTTAAAAGAACTGCTGGAACTGGAACGAAAACTCTATGCCCAAATCAGCGAGACCATAGATCTGACCCAGAATTTACTGGACAGTGTGGAGCGAAACGACCAGGTTGCAGTACATATGTTACTATCCATGCGTCAACGTCCTATCTTGGAGATGGAGGAAGTTCAAAGCTACATTTCCCTCAAACGCATTGATCTAAACCATCAGGATGCCCAGCGATTTGATGCTCTGCTCTCTGGTGCTTTGCCGGAAAACCGGGATGAGCTCCCACTTACCAAGCAGCTCTCCATGAACCAGCGGTTTCTAGAGCGTCTTACGGAACTGGATCGCCTTGTGAGTCACAAGCTTTGCGGTGATCGGTCCTACTACCAGAATCAATAAAGAGAAAGGCAATGCCGTGCATTGCCTTTCTCTGTCACTTCTGTAGTTTGAATCCGGGTCTCTTTTATAGCCCTTCTGTGGAGGGAAAGAGATACCAGAGGGGGGCGCCGTTACTGCGGCTGCCAGCCAATTCATCAATAATGGTCTGGGGATCCCAGGGTATCAGACTTCTGTCCCTGCTAGTGGGATCTGCCACCAATACCTGTCCGCCCAATGTAGCCCCGCGCAGTACAATGAAATGTCCTCCATCTGTGAAATGCCCTTTCCCCATCAATGCTACCGCCAGTTTCCCCATGGAAAGCTCCTGAAGGAGCTGCTCCGCTTCCAGCTCCCCCGCCGGAACAGCGGCAAGTCCATATGCCTTTGCTGTCCCCTGAACAATAGAAAGATATGAACCGCTCTTTCTCGCCCAGTAGCCATGATTGGCCGCCCAGAGGGCCATTTCACTAGGGTCTAGATCCTGCACTGAAAGGGTGGAAACTACCATAGCCATCACCGCAGGTCCACAGCCATATTTCCCAATGGTGTCACTCCCATAGGGTTGATCCTTCCACTGCGGGTCAAGCTGCCCGTAGTAGACTACATCCCAGGATCCTCCGGTGAGCGTCTCACCGGACTCCGTCTCTAAAATATGGGTGATGGCCGGGTCCTGACCCACATCCTCCTGCCATGTGGCAGGATCTGTCGAGTACAGGCCCTCTTCCGGCGGCCCAAAGGCAAACAGGACTTTTTCCTCTGGGCGCAGATGATTGACCAGACTCTCACCCGCAGCCTGCATCTCTTCTGCTGCCGCCGATACCCCGTCACGGACAGGTGCCACGATTCGCTCATAAAGCTCCGGCTCCATGACCCGGCAGACGAGAAGTTCAGTCCCACCGATACACAACACAGCAAGAATGAGAACGCCGATCCAGCGTCCAATTCTCGTATTGTTTCCTCTCTTGTTCAACAGCGTTCTCCTCCCTTCCCTATAAGCTTCCTTTTTGTGAATAATTATACTTGAAATTATAACAAATTTTCTCCATAATGAGTAGAGGCAATCTTTCATTTTTTCTAAGGAGCGGATCGTCGATGCCCACCTTGCAGCTCCAAAACGCGACGAAAGTATATCGACTGGGTTGGCGACGAAAACTCGAAGCGGTCAGTGATATTAATCTGACTATCCAACAGGGTGAATTCGTTTTTGTGGTAGGCAGCAGCGGTTCCGGGAAAAGTACGTTACTTGGTCTGCTTGGCGGTAGAATTACCACCCAGAGGGGATCCGCCCATTTTGACAACGTAAACATGAAATACTGCACGCCCATTGCTAGATCGAAAATACGTCAGTCCATCGGTATGGTTTGCCAGCAAGATGCCCTGTTGCGCCGGCTAATCATTCGAGACAGTTTGGCGGCAGCCACAAAAATTGGACTCGGCCGCTTTTCCTCGGAGGAACGTATTGACGAAAAGGTAGTAAAAGCGCTTGGCGTCGTCGGTCTGTCGGGTGCGGAGAACAAGTATCCTGTGGAGCTCAGCGCCAGTGAGCGCCGCCGAGCAGAGCTGGCGCGCGCTATGATTAATAGCCCATCCATTCTCATCCTAGATGAGTTGACCACCAACCTAGACGAAGACACCGGATGGGATCTCATGCAGGTACTAATGGAGATTAATCGCCGGGGAACCACCGTGGTGATGTCCACCCAGTCCAGCAGTTTCGTCAATATCCTGCGCCGCCGCGTCATCACACTGAGTGACGGCAGAATTGTTGGAGATGTTAAACGGGGCAGATATGGCGAACTCAAAGGTAACTTCCCCCAACTATAATTCCCCATATCGCGTAGTTTATGAATTAGGAACAAACGGAGTCGAATTTATGTCTAACGAATCGAACAATCAGGAATTCATCTACGCCTTAGATATTGGAACCAGAAGCATCATTGGCGTTGTCGGCCGTGTGGAGGATTCCCGCTTTCATGTTCTGGCCATTGAAAAAGAGGAGCATAGCAAGCGGACCATGCTGGACGGACAGATTGAGGACATTGCTCAGGTTTCCCAGGTGGTTTCCTCGGTAACCAAACGACTGGAGGAGCGCCTGCATACAACTTTGACCCAAGTTTGTATTGCCGCAGCCGGTCGCGCCCTTCACACAGAGCGGGGCCGTTTTGAACTCACCTTGCCCGCCATCCGCCGCATTGATCATGACCTCATCGGGCAGCTTGAACTGGGCGCGGTTTCTGATGCGGAGACCAAGCTGCAGGAATCAACATCTGCCAGCGCACTGCGCCTTTACCTGGTGGGCTACACCGTGTCACAATATCATCTGGACCACTACCCCATTTCCACCCTGCTGGATCACAATGGACAGCATTTGGCGGCAGAGGTGGTAGCTACGTTCCTTCCCGGCGAAGTAGTTGAGAGTCTTTACTCCGCCATGCGTATGGCGGGTCTGGAAGTAGCCAGTTTCACCTTGGAGCCCATTGCCGCTCTAAATGCCGCCATCCCTGCCGAGCTTCGTTTGCTAAATTTAGTTCTTGCAGATATCGGCGCAGGCACCACGGACATTGCTGTCTGCAAAGACGGCAGCGTAGTGGGGTATACCATGGTCACAATAGCGGGAGATGAGATCACCGAAGCTATCATGCAGGCTTATCTCGTGGATTTCTTCACCGCAGAACGCTTGAAAGCAGGCCTGTCCGGCACGGAGCCTCTCCCCTTTACTGATGTGCTGGGGGTAGAGAATCAGCTGGACCCATCTGCTGTTGACAATGCCGTTTCTGCTGCGGTGCAAAAGCTAGCCTCTGAGCTCTCGCACCAGGTTCTTGCGTTGAATGACGGATCGCCCTCTGCGCTCTTTCTTTCCGGCGGCGGCAGTAAACTGAATGGCCTGCGTGGCCTTGTCGCGGCCGCTTTGGACATTGCCCCGCAGCGGGTGGCCATTGCCGGAAACAACTTTAAAATAAGTGCCTTTTCTCAGGAATACGACCTAAATGATCCCGAATACACTACGCCTCTGGGTATTGCTATCTCTGCCGGTTTGGAGCTTGTCAGCAACAGCGCGCGCGTTACCCTCAACGGAATGCCTGCAAAGCTGTTCCGAAACGGCTCCCTCACCGCTCTTGATATTTTGATGATGAACGGTTACAGCTATGCCGATCTCATTGGCCGCAGTGGACTACCACTATCCGTAATGATTGACGGTGCTCGGACCCTTTACCGTGGTGAAACCTCCACCCCCGCCATCCTAGAGATTAACGGGACGACGGCCCCCCATTCCACCGTAATTCATACGGGAGACGCCATCTCCTTTACCCCGGCCATCTCCGGCAAATCTGCCGAAATTACTTTTTCCCAAGCAGTAGGCGGTGCCGACATTGCAGCCGTGTCTCTGCTCAATGGTGAACCTGCTCTCCCCGACCAACTCTTGCGGACAGGGGATGTAATTCTCACTAGAGTATCACGCTCCACCCAGCCTAATCCGTTATCTGGCTCTCAGTATGAACAGGCGGAAGATACTCCGCCCCCTTTTTCCGATGAGGGAGAGGCCGCTAAAATGGCCCGCACCTCTCCTCATATGTTTATTTTGAATGATTTACCCCTCACCATCCCACCGAAAGCAGATGGATCCCCCTATTACCTGATGGATATGCTGGAACGCTCTGGTATTGATTTTTCCACGTTAGACCGCGAAGTTATACTTTCGGTCAATGGAGAAAGCGTCCCATTTGTCCACCCTCTGCAGGACGGTGATTCTATTATCATCCGCTATGACGCTTCTCAGGAGCGAACCCCATCATGAAGGACGGTGACTCACACTCAGTGGAACGATACATTGCCAGACAGCCGATCTTTGATCAGAATATGCGGGTTCACGCCTACGAACTTCTTTATCGTGGAAGCAGCCAGTCTTTGAGTGCCGACTTTAGTGATGGCGACAAAGCAACGCGCAGCCTGCTTTCTGACGCTATCACCGTGTTTGGGCTGCCCAGATTAACCAACTCCAAGTTGGCCTTTGTAAACTTTACAGAAAAGCTGCTCATGAGTGACTTTGCCCTCATGGCCAATCCCCGCGAAGTTGCCATTGAATTGCTGGAAAGTATTCAGATCAGTCCTGAATTGATGGAAAAGCTGGCCGATCTTAAAAAACGTGGGTACCGCTTAGCGCTAGACGATTATACAGGAAACCCCTACTTTGACCCTTTGCTCCCGTACATAGATTTTCTGAAGGTAGACTTCCGCGCCTGCGGCGAGGATGCCCAGCGTAGCATTGCTAAGAAATTCCGTGGCCGCTGCACACTGCTAGCGGAAAAGGTTGAGACCAAGGAGGTCTTTGACAAGGCCTGCACCATGGGCTACACCCTCTTCCAGGGCTACTTCTTTGAGAAGCCTATGGTCATGAGCAAGCGCGCTTCCGCCCTGACAACCTCCTCCTACATCCGTCTCTTCCGTGAACTTACCGCTAAGGATACCGACATTATCCGCTGCGCGCATATTGTACATTCCGACGCTACCCTTACCTACCATCTCTTCAGAAAAGTGCGGACCATGGCCTATTATCGAGGCAACTCCATTCAGAGCATTATTCATGCCATGGTCATCCTGGGAATTGACGAGATTCGGCGTTTCTCCATCCTCCTGCTGGCACGAGAGCGAAATGCTACCTATTCTGATGAACTGGTTCGAAGCGCTTATCTTCGAGCTTGCTTTACTGAGGCCCTTATGTCCCGTTCACCTTGGGCCCATCGCAGCAACGACGCCTTTATTGTTGGTATGTTTAGTCTCCTAGACCGGATTATGAATATGGATCTGGAGCAGGTTCTGCGTAATATGCCCATCCCTAAGGACGTCAGTAATGCCCTGCTTGGCACAGAAAATAATATTTTTTCCCGTTTCCTGGAGTTTGTCTTGATTTATGAGATGAAAAGCGAGTCCCTGATCCTTCCGGATCTGGAATTGACCATTGGCAGCACAGAAATCTCCAACCTTTATATGAACTGCATTGTGGAGGCCGATAAAGCATTCCAAAACACCTGAGAGGGGATTTGCCCCATGCCAAAACAGAGAGTACGGGGGCTTGTTTCCCTGCTGAT
>JAGFXS010000073.1 GCA_017861415.1 Bacillota bacterium | reverse complement strand
CGTTTGCTCCCGGGTGTGGGCGGATATTGGGGACGAGCAATCTATCGCCCAGTCCCTGTCCACCTTTTCCTCTCATATGACCAACATTGTGAAGATGCTGGAGGGAACCGACCACCGTAGCCTGATCCTCTTTGATGAGCTGGGGGCGGGGACGGACCCAGTTGAGGGTGCGGCCCTAGCGGCATCCATTATTGAACGCTCCCGGGAGCTGGGCGCCCTTGTTGCGGCCACCACTCACTATGCGGAGCTGAAGGTTTACGCTATGACCACCCCCGGTGTCCAGAACGCCTCCTGTGAATTCGATGTGGAGACTCTGGCCCCCACCTACCGACTGATCATCGGCATTCCCGGCAAGTCCAACGCTTTTGCCATCTCCCGGCGGCTGGGCCTACCTGAAGAGATCATCCAGAAGGCTGCCGAACGGATTGACGCGGAGAATATCCGATTTGAGGATGTGCTCACCCGTCTGGATGAGCAGCGTCAGGCTCTGGAGCGGGAGCGCGCCAGCGCCGCCGGCCTGCGGCAGGAGATGGAAGCTGCCGCCCGGAAGGCTGCCCGTTATCAGGAAGAGGTGGCCCAGCAGCGGGAAAAGGCAAGGGAAGCAGCCCAAGTCGAGGCCCAGCGGATCATTGACGAGGCAAGGGAAGCCTCCGACGAGGTGTTTCAGGAGCTCAAGGAGCTTCGCCGCCAGCAGAGTCGTCAGACAGACTGGCAGGAGACCAACGACCGCCGGGCCGGCCTGCGCCATAAGCTTAACGAGGCGGAGGGAAAGCTGGGTAGGAAGGGAGAGGAGGAAGAGGCGCCTCCCATCCTTCGGCCTGCAGTCGCCGGTGACACTGTGGAGCTGCTGAAAATGGGAACCCAGGCAGTGGTCCTGTCGGTAAACAAGGAGGGAATCCTTCAGCTTCAGGCTGGTATCCTGCGGGTATCGGCCCGGCAGGAGGAAGTCCGCGTAGTGGAAGGGGAGACCCAGAGCCAAAAAGAGGCCCGGCAGTTTATCCGGAAGACCGAGCACAAGCTGCGCAGTCTGGGCGCCACCCCCGAGGTGGATCTCCGGGGTATGACTACCGACGAGGCCGAGGCCGTCCTGTCACAATTTCTGGACCAGGCCTTACTGGGGAATCTCACCAGTGTTCGAATCATCCATGGCAAGGGGACTGGCGCGGTACGCAAGGCAGTTCATCAAGTGTTAAAGCGAACGAAGCAAATAAAAAGCTTCCGGTTGGGCCGCTATGGAGAGGGCGAGGATGGCGTCACCATTGCGGAACTTAAATAGGGTCAAAAAAGTAACAAAATTTTTATAAAAATTTGTTCCACTTTCCTTGCCTTGCCTTTGAAAAGGCATTGACTGGATGCGATAAATTTGTTATTCTAAGTGTAACGATCAGGGAAAGAATTTTGGGAGGGACTAAAATTATGTATATTAAACAGGCGACTGTGAATAATCAGGTCGGTCTTCACGCAAGACCCGCTACATTCTTTATTCAGAAGGCCAACGAGTTCAAGAGCACCATCTGGGTGGAGAAGGATGACCACAGAGTCAATGCGAAGAGTCTTCTGGGAGTTCTTTCCCTCGGCATCATCAAGGGCAGCACCATCGACCTCATTGCCGACGGCCCCGATGAGAAGGATGCCATTGACGCATTGGCTGAGCTGATCAGCTCCGATTTCGCCGACTGAGAAAACCTGTTCCGTTTAAAGATGAGAAAAAAGCGCTGCATGTCGTGCGGCGCTTTTTTGATATGTATATTAAAGGAAGCAAAAAAGTCATGACCCTTGAAGAGTTGAAGGAAAAAGCCCATAACTTGCCCCTGCTTCCCGGAATCTACCTGATGGCCGACCGAGAGGGGACAATCATTTATGTGGGGAAGGCCAAGGCCCTGAAAAACAGGGTATCCCAGTATTTTCAGGAATCAGCGGGCCATTCGGAGAAGACCCGCGCCATGGTGGCCCAGATAAGCAGCTTCGATGTAATTGTGGCGGACTCTGAGTTTGAGGCCCTGGTCCTGGAGTGCGCCCTCATCAAGCGGCACATGCCCCGTTATAACATCTTATTAAAGGATGGCAAGGGCTATCCTTATATTCGTCTGTCTGTCAAAGCGGACTATCCACAGTTTTCCCTAGTAAGCCGCCCCGGAGAAGACGGAGCAAAGTATTTTGGTCCCTTCGGCGGTCGCCGGGATAGTCAGGATATCATCGATGCCCTGCGCACGGCCCTGAAGCTCCCCGCATGCAGCCGGAAATTCCCCCGCGACATCGGGAAGGAGCGCCCGTGCCTCAACTATCACATGGGCCAGTGCGACGGCTACTGCCGCCGGGAAATGACGGCGGCACAGCACCGAGAGGTTATCAGCCAGGCCGTCCGGCTTCTGGAGGGAAAGTTCGGCGAGGTGGAGAGGGACTTAAATGAAGCCATGCTGCAGGCGGCGGAGGAGCTGAATTTTGAAAAAGCTGCCACCCTGCGGGACAGGCTTCGAGCCATCGAACTTCTGGGGAAACGGCAGAAGGTGGTTACAGGGCGGCTCACGGACACCGACGTCGTGGGCCTCTTTCAGGACGAGGTGCGAGCGGCGGTTTCTGTCCTCCACTATCAGCAGGGAGAGCTCACCGGGAAGGATACGGAACTCTTTTCCTTGGGTAGGGAGCCAGCAGCTGATATTTTGTCTGCCTTTGTGAAACAATACTACACAGGCCGCAGCGCTCCTCCGGGACTCATTTTGCTGCCCTTCGAGCTGGAGGATGGGGAGGAAATTGGCCGGATGCTCTCTGAACTGGCAGGGCGGCGGGTAGAGCTGACGGTGCCACGCCGTGGAGAAAAGGTGGAGCTGATCCGCTTGGCGGAGGGCAATGCCAGGGAGGATTGTCAGCGAGTGACCACCCGGGAAGAGCGGGTAAGAAAGCTTCTGATTCTCCTTCAAGAGACCCTGGAGCTGCCCGCACCGCCAAAACGGATTGAGGCTTTTGATATTTCCAACACAGGCGCTTCCGATATTGTAGCGGCAATGACAGTGTTTGTGGATGGCAACCCTAAGCGGGGGGCCTTTCGCTACTTTAAAATGAAGGGGCAAGACGGCCCTAATGACTACGCATCCATGGAGCAGGTACTCGTCCGGCGTTTCCGCCGTAGTGCGGAAGGGGACGAAGACTTCGCCCAAGCGCTGCCCGATCTGCTGCTCATTGACGGGGGCGCGGAGCACGCCAAGGTAGCCCAAGGCGTGATGGAGACCATGGGCCTTGGGATTCCGGTGTTCGGTATGGTAAAGGACCAGCGCCACCGAACTCGAGGGCTCATGACCCCTGAGGGGCGGGAGATCGGACTCCAGCACCAGCCGGCGCTATTTTCCTTCATAGGACAGGTCCAAGAGGAAACCCACAATGCCGCCATTGGCTTCCACCAAAAACAGAGGAGCAAGACCAGTACCGGATCCGTATTGGAAAAGATCCCCGGCATCGGGGAGACCAGACGAAAAGTTCTGCTGAAAACCTTTAAAAGTGTCAAGGGCATCCGCTCCGCCAGCTTGCCCCAGCTGGAGGAGGTACTGCCTAAGCCCGCCGCTAAAGCGGTGTACGACTATTTCAGAACACAGGAGGAATGACGCCATGCGTGTGATTACCGGCACAGCCCGTGGGCGGAAGCTGAAGGAACTCACTGGGATGGAGGTGCGCCCCACCACAGATCGGGTTAAAGAAGCTGTTTTCAGCATTATCCAGTTTGATATTGAAGGCCGTAGGGTACTGGACCTCTTCGGCGGTACTGGTCAGATGGGGATTGAGGCCCTCTCCCGCGGGGCCGCCCACTGTACCTTTGTGGATATCCGGCGTGAGTCAGTGCAGCTGATCCGAGAGAATCTGTCCCACACGGAGCTTTCTGATAAAGCTGAAGTAGTGCAAAGTGACTATCTTGCCTACTTAACCAGAAGTAGGGATACCTTTGATGTGGTCTTTTTGGATCCTCCCTACGACGGGGAAATAATAAAAAAAGCGTTACAAACGATTACAAGGATTGACAAAATCTCTGAAAATGGTATAATCATATGCGAAAATAGATCTGATTTCGACTGGCCGGCCGTACCCGAGCCGTACCAATTACAGAAGGAGTGCCGGTACGGGAAGATCGCAGTTGCCTTGTATCGCCGTCGTGCTGGAGCTCCGGCTGAAATCCTTGACACGAGGAGTGGAGAAGAATGATAACGGCGATTTACCCCGGCAGCTTTGACCCGGTCACTCTTGGCCATCTGAATATTATCAAGCGTGCAGCCAACGCCTTTGATCAGGTGATTGTTTGCGTGATGGTGAATTCAGCGAAGAGCGGAACGTTTTCCCCGGAGGAGCGGGTAGATTTCCTGCGTCGTACCATTCACCTTGACAATGTGGAGATTGACATGCATACGGGGCTTCTGGCCGACTATGCCCGGAAGAAGGGCGCCAGAGTTCTGGTGAAGGGTCTGCGGGCTGTGTCTGATTTTGAGGCCGAGGTGCAGATGGCTGTGGTGAACAGCAGCTTAAATCCCGAGCTGGACACCATGTTTTTCCCCTCGGGGCAGAAATACAGCTATTTGAGTTCCACGGTGGTCAAGGAACTGGCCAGGTACAGTGCGAATCTAACTGAAGTGCTCCCCAGAGAGATTATAGAAGATGTAAAAATGAAGATGGAAATCAAACGAGGTGAATGTGATGGCAAGTAACGTGGAAGAATTGCTGGATCTGCTTTATGAGATGATCGACGAGGCGAAAAACGTGCCTCTTAGTAGCGACAAGTGTATGCTGGAGCGGGAGAAAGCCTTGGATGTTTTGGACGATGTTCGGGCAAGGTTCCCCGTTGAACTGAAAAAGGCCAAGGATCTGATGGCCAATAAAAATGACTACATTGCCTCCGCCAAGCGGGAAGCAGATGCCATGCGGCAGAAGGCGGAGGAACATGTAAAACGTATCATCAGTGAAGATTCCCTGGTGGTGGAAGCGAAACGTCGGGCCGAAGAAATGATGGCAGCTGCTGAAGAGCAAAGTCGACAGATTAGGCGAGCGGCCAACGAATACTGTGAGGAAACGCTCCGTCGGATGGAAGAGGCGGTGGCCGATACCTATGACGAAGTAAAAAATTCTCGCGCGAGGTTCCGCAGCGCCCTGGGGGCGGGGGGTCCTGTCAGCCGTGTCATGTACGACGCGGAGGAGGATAATGTCTGACGGAACACGCACAAAGCCGACTATATATAGTAGGTGAGATGCGGGAGCAACAAAATATTGAGAACCAGTAGAAACGCCCCCTTTCCAGGGCGTTTCTTTGTTTTGACGGAACCTGTGATTTCAGGCGGAAGGGACATGGTAGAGCGCAAAAAAGAACGAGAAAAACCTTTGGCATTGCTGAAAATAATAGTTGCAATTTCCAGGTGGTAACTTTATACTAGAACTACCCGGTGGAGGAAAGTGGTGTAAAGTGGGGCGAATGGGAGCCTTAGTGGAGGGAAGTTGCAGTGATAAGCATCACAGGAACGTACGAACATAATATGGACGCCAAAGGGCGTCTCTTCGTTCCTGCCAAGCTCCGGGAGGACTTGGGGCCTATTTGCTACCTGACGCTTGGAGTGGACAACTGCCTGGCCATCCATCCTCAGGAGAGCTGGGATCGCTTTGCGGAAAAAGCCGCCGCCCTTCCTATGGGACAGTCCAAGCACCTGCGGGCCTTTTTTGCCAATGCCATGCGGGTCGAACCGGACAGCCAGGGGCGGATTGTCATTCCCCAGTTTTTGCGGGAATATGCGGGACTGATGAAAGAAGTGATAATCATCGGCGCCAATACCCGGGCGGAGATCTGGGATGCAGGGCGTTGGCAGGCAGCCCAAGAGGCTATGACAGAAAACCTGACTGCTCTGATGGAGAGCTTGGAGGTCTGATGATCGATACATACGGACACCGCCCAGTTTTGCTGGAGGAATGCCTGACGGGCTTACAGATCAAACCGGAGGGCGTCTATGTAGACGGCACTTTTGGTAGAGGCGGTCATTCCCTGGAGATTGCTAGGCGCCTCAACGGGCGGGGCAGACTCATTTGCATTGACCGTGATTGCCAAGCCCTAAACGAGGGGGCTGTAAGGCTGGCCGACTATCAAGATCGGGTCACCTTTCTCCACGGTAATTTTGAAGATTTAAACAAACTGCTGGACGAGGCAGGTTGTGATGCCGTTGACGGCATGCTTTTTGATTTAGGGGTATCCTCGCCCCAATTGGATGACGGCGCGCGCGGATTTTCCTATCAGCAGAATGCGCCGCTGGACATGCGAATGAATCAGGACGACGCCCTCACCGCCCACACGGTAGTGAATCGGTGGTCCTATGAGGAACTGAGGCGCATCCTGTACCAATACGGGGAGGAACGTTATGCACCGGCCATCGCCTCGGCCATCTGCCGCAGGAGAGAAGAACGTGAGATCGCGACCACCCTTGAACTGGTGGACACGATAAGAGGGGCTATGCCAGCTGCCGCACTTCGGGAAAAGCAGCATCCGGCTAAGCGCAGCTTCCAAGGTATCCGTATCGCGGTAAATGATGAGCTGGGTGCTATTGAACGAATGCTGGGACAGGCGATTTCACGGCTTCGTGCCGGTGGACGTCTGGCGGTGATTTCGTTCCATTCCCTAGAGGATAGAATTGTGAAAACCAAACTGGCCGAAGCGGCCAAGGGT
>JAGFXS010000150.1 GCA_017861415.1 Bacillota bacterium | reverse complement strand
GACTGGCGCATGGTGGGGGAGCTGCTACACACCTATATCGTGGTGGAGCAAGGTGAGACCGTTTACCTGATTGACAAGCACGCCGCCCACGAGCGGATAAACTTTGACCGCATGAAGGCCGGCACTTATGAGCCTATGGCCCAAAGTCTGCTGGAACCCTTGGTACTCAGCCTACCTCCCGAGGAGGGCGCGGCCCTTTTAGCGCAGCTGTCTCTCTTGGAGGAGTTCGGCTTTCTGGCGGAGGACTTCGGCGGCGGCGCTCTGGTTGTTCGGCAGATTCCGTTTGACATTTCTCCCGGCCAGGTGGAGGATACTCTGTCGGAGATTGCAAGGGGTCTTCTCACGGGGGGCGGCGTAAGCCCTGCCGCCGCCCGAGACCATCTTCTCCACACCATGTCCTGCAAAGCAGCCATCAAGGGCGGCCAGAAAAACGCCCCGGAGGAGCTGCACATCGTGGCAAAAGCGGTGCTAAACGGGGAAGTAAAATACTGTCCCCACGGCCGCCCTGTGGCCGTTACCCTCACCCGTGCGCAGTTGGAACGCCAGTTCGGCAGAGCCTAGGAGGTGGAGGAGATGATAAACACCCTAATTGTGGTCTGCGGCCCCACAGCCTCGGGGAAGACGAAGCTGGGCATTGAGCTGTGCAAGGCTCTGGGGGGAGAGGTGATCTCCGCCGACTCCATGCAGATCTACCGGGGCATGAACGTCGGCACGGCAAAGCCTTCTCTGGATGAGCGGGAGGGGATTCCCCATCACATGCTGGATGTGGCTGATCCCTGGGAACCCTACAGCGTCGCCCGATATGTGGAGGAGGCCACCGCCTGTGTGGAGGACATCCTCGCCCGGGGCAAGCGTCCCGTGGTGGTAGGGGGAACTGGTCTCTATATCGACGCTCTGATAAGGGGCAGGCAGTTTGCGGACGCTCGCCCTAAAAGCGGCCACAGAGAGGTCCTTCAAAATCAGCCGCCGCCCGCCTGCATCCTCGGGATGAAAAGCGGATCATCCGGGCGCTGGAGGTCTTTCGGGAGACGGGGGTCACCATCACCCACCATAACCGGGAGAGTGGCCGCCTGCCGCCTCGGTACGAGGCCGCGGTCATTGGTCTTACCTTCGCGGACCGAGCGGTCCTGAAGGCACGCATTGACCGGCGGGTAGATCAGATGATGGCGCAGGGCCTCCCACGGGAGGTGCAAGGCCTTCTGGATGGGGGGATCCCCCGAGATTGCACTGCCATGCAGGCCATCGGCTACAAGGAGTTGGCTGCCTGCCTGGACCGTAATGGACCGCTGTCCGAGGCTGCGGAGGAGATCAAGCTGCGATCCCGCCAGTATGCCAAGAGACAGCTAAGCTGGTTCCGAAGGGAGCAGTCTATCCATTGGCACCTGTGGGGGGAAGAGCCAGATTTTTCCATCGCCTTACAGGATTCGATTCAATTCCTCAGGGGGAAGGGGCTAGAATAGTGTCAGAAACGGCCTGCCCGCAGCGTAGCACCCCCTGAAGAAGCGGGGCTGCTCCTATGGAAGCATTGACGCCCGAAGAGATACAGAGAGCCCTGGAAATTGGAGGAGAGAAGGGCAGGGGAAGAGTTGATGGGTGTTCGGTGCCAAACTATGCGGGTTGGGACCAAACAAAAAGGAGTGCATATACCATGCAGACACAGACAAAAAAGGCAAGCCTTCAGGATCATCTTTTGTCGGGCATGCGGCGCAGCCGCACTCAGGTTACCCTTTTTCTCATGAATGGATTTCAGCTTCGGGGACAAATCCACAGCTTTGATTCCTTTGTGGTGCTTCTCATTCAACCGGACGGGAAGCAGCATATGGTATATAAGCACGCCATTTCCACCATCGTGCCTGAGCGGGCGGTGCCGTTGGGCGACTTTACCGAGGGGGATGGCTAAAGTCTACTTTGGCCCATGAGGCTTACTCTACAAGCAAAACGTACGCAAACCGGCCTGCAATGGGCAGTATTATTAACAAAGGATCGAATTATGAAGCAAGATACAGTATTAAGCAAGGCAATTATGGGCCTGATTTTCATCACCATCCTAACGTACATTGGTCTTACCGTCTACCGGGTGGCGACTAATCCCTTCCGTACGGTGGTGGTATTTTCCGACGTGGTGGAGCGCAGCTTATCGGTGAATGCCTGGTTTTTTCGGGATGAGCTGCGTCTGGATCAGGCTGCAGGCCTTGTAACCCTCACCGTGGATGAGGGGGAGAAAGCTAAAAGCGGACAGCGTGTGGCGGTAGCCTATCAAAGCCAAACCGCCCTACAGCACCAGCAACGGATTTCCGAAGTGAACACCCAGCAGGGTCAAATTTCCTATGCTCTGGCGGAAGATTCGCCATCAGGGAAAATCCTGGATGAGCAGATACTGAAGACCGTCACTGCCATCCAAGGAAATGTTTCCCGGGGAGACTTTGGAAACATGGCCAGCCAGTCCGACCAACTTAAGCGTCAGATCTTGCGCCGGGAGCACCTCTACGGCGCCGGCTCTGGAGAAATCGGACAGGCATTTACAGCTCTCCAGGCGGAGCTGCAAAGCCTGACGGCGGTAGCCAAAGGCGAGGAGAAGGTGGTGTTGGCGCCGGACTCGGGGACCTTTTCCTCCTATGTGGACGGCTACGAATCTATTCTGACTCCCGCCGCCCTCCTGGGGGACAGACTCACAGGGGATGATCTTACGGTTAGCACATTTCGGACACTTATGGGGCAAAGTGCTGAACCTGACGGGGGCGCCGTGGGCAAACTTGTAACAGGAAGTCAGTGGTTTTTGGCCATGGTGGTGTCCGAGGAGGATTTGCCCCAATTCCAGAAATCAAACCTGGCTCTGCGCTTTTCCGCGCTGGCAGATGAAGTGCCTATGTCCCTGTATCGAGTGAGTTATGTGGAAAACGGCGAGGCGGTGGTGGTGCTCAGCTCCCGGCGGAATCTCAAAGACATTCTCGCGCTGCGTGAACAACGCTGCTCCGTTATCTTCCAAAGCGATCAGGGAATCCGGATCCCCGCAGAGGCGCTGCGGGTGGTGGACGGAGAGACAGCTGGGGTTTATGTGGTCACGGGATACGCGGCGGAGTTTAAGCCGGTCTCTATTCTGGCGGAGGACCAGGATTCCTACATCGTGGCGGCAAATCCCAAGGACAGCAACGACAAGCGCATCCTCCGGTCGGGGGATGAGGTGATTATAGCCGCCGAGGACTTATATGACGGAAAGGTGGTACGATGACATGACAGAGAGAATGGAAGAAATCAAAGCAGCAGTGGCAGGCGTCCAGGAAGAAATTGCCCAGGCGGCCCGGCGG
>JAGFXS010000008.1 GCA_017861415.1 Bacillota bacterium | reverse complement strand
CAGCAAGGTACCTCCATCCGCACAACCGTTACGCTCTTAATATAATTTTGCTCAATAATCGCCGTGAGTTTTTCCGCATAGTCTATATTGTCCAGTTTAGGGCAGCCAATGAGTGTCACCTTGTTTTTCATATATCTGCTGTGAAAATCCCCGTAGGCGTAAGCGGCACAGTCTGCTGCGATGAGCAAATTGGCCCCCTCAAAGTAGGGTGCCCGCAAAGGGGCCAGCTTAATCTGGATGGGCCACTGGCGCAATTGACTTTCCACTTCTCGGGCAACCGGCTGGCCCATCAACTCATCCGACGGACGGGTAAAAGACGCAGCGCGGACGCCAGGGCAGGAGCCACTCGACGCCTTAGCAGACCGTGTATTTGTTAGGTGCACCTGCACCGCTGCTTCATCATAGGCATCTGCCTCTCGCTCCACAAAGGTGATGGCTCCAGTGGGACAGGCAGGGAGACAATCCCCAAAACCGTCACAATAGTCCTCCCGCAGAAGCTTCGCTTTACCGTCTATCATGCCAATGGCACCTTCATGGCAAGCCGTGACACACAGACCACAACCATTGCATTTATCTTCTTCAATTTGAATTATTTTTCTTATCATAATAGAATCACTCCATATTTCCAAGAGCTACCCTTGACTTTATGGGGCTATGATACTATACTCAACTCTGAAAGTCCGTTGCATTTACAACGAGGGGTTGTTTTTATGAACTTGGTAGCACTGAAAGAATGCCCTTTATTTAGCGGAATTACACCAGATAATTTCCCTGAGCTGCTTTCCTGCCTGGGTGCCGCGGAAAAAACCTACCACAGAGACGACTTCGTTTTTTTGGCAGGTGAAGATCCCCGACATGTGGGGGTGGTGCTCTCCGGCGGCGTTCGGATCATACAAGAGGATTTCTGGGGCAACCGGTCTATTCTTGCCCACGCGGGCCCCGGCGACCTGTTTGGCGAGGTGGCCTGTGCAGAAATTACAAAGCTCCCCGCCAGCGTTTTGGTTCACAGCAAGTCACAGATACTCTTGTTGGATTATCGCAAAATTATTAACACCTGCAGTCCCACCTGCCTTTACCATGCCATGCTCATGCAAAACATGGTTCGAATTCTGGCCAATAAGAATCTGCTCCTTACCACTAAAATGAGTCACCTCACCAAACGTAATACACGGGAGAAACTACTCTCATACCTCTCCCTTCTGGCTTTAGAGGCTGGTAGCAACCGCATCACAGTCCCCTTCAGTCGTCAGGATTTGGCTGATTACCTCTCGGTAGATCGCAGTGCCCTGTCCCGAGAGCTCTCCCGCATGCAGCAGGACGGCCTGCTCCGCTACGATAAAAATCAGTTTGTGCTCTTGTGAGGAATTGCCCTGCATAAGTCACAACCCGATTTCTCCCCTGCATGATCTGTAACCTTATATTTTGGAGGTTTTCCAATGAAACGCATACTTCTCCTCACTACAGGCGGCACAATTGCCTCCCAGATGGGAGACCGTGGGCTTGTACCCACTCTTCACGGATCGGATATCATTACGCGCCTGAGAACGGGCTATCCCCGGTTTGAATTTGACTACGAAGACCTGATGGATCTGGACAGCTCCAACATTCAGCCTGAGGAATGGAAGCTTATTGCCCGCCGGGTCTACTCCGTCCTGCCAGATTATGACGGTATTATCATCACCCACGGAACAGACACCATGGCCTACACTGCCGCCGCCTTGAGCTTTATGCTGGAGAGTCTCCACAAGAGCGTGGTGCTGACCGGCTCTCAACTCCCCCTCCAAAACCCCCTTTCCGATGGCGTTACCAACTTGTTTACCGCTGTTGAGGCAATTGCCAGCGGCATCACCGGCGTCTCCGTGGCCTTCAATCGGAAGATTATTTCCGGTACCCGTGCGGTTAAGGTAAGCACCATGGGCTTCGATGCCTTTGAAAGTGTCAACGCCGCTTACTTAGGGGAGATATTCGCAGACGGCACCCGGTTGCTAAATCCCTGCCAGGGAGGCGGCAGTCCCTCCTATCCCACCACACTGCGGGAAGAGATTTGCAACGATGTGTTTATCCTTAAACTGATCCCCGGCACACGGCCAGAGATCTTTGACGCCCTGATGGAGATGGGGTATCGAGGCATTGTACTGGAGGCTTTCGGTGCGGGGGGACTCCACTACATTAACCGCGATCTGCTGGGGAAACTAGCCATGCTCTCCCAGCGGGGCATTGCCGTTGTGGTGTGCAGCCAGTGTCTTTACGAGCGCTGTGACCTCTCCATCTATGATGTAGGCCACCGAATTCTGGATCAGGGTGTCATCCCGGGCAGAGACATGACCACTGAAGCTGCCGCCACCAAGCTCATGTGGGCCCTTGGTCAGACCGATAATATGGACCAACTCCACCGTATATTTGACACTTGCTATGCCGGCGAGGTATCCCTCATCGCCACACCGTCCTGTCCGATTTACTAATTTATCTCGTATTTTTCAAGGCCTCGGAGCAGACTTTTCGTCTTGCTCCGAGGCGCTTTTTATGCAATATAAATTTCATTTTGAGTTGCTTTTTGCACCCTGTTTGCTATTTTATTGGGTTTTTGAATGATTCGTCTCCACATTTTCCTTTATTTGATTAGACTTTACTCTCATTTATAGGGTAAATATTAATTTTTTGTAATGAAATTTACCCTTGCTTCTATTTCTACGCATTCCATTTTCTGTATTTTTTATCTCTGTTTTGCAACTATTTATTTTTTCCTTGCATTTTTGGGGTGACGATGATACAATTGACTCACTAAGTCATCTTGATTGTCCGCGAAAGGAGTGACCACACGCAGATGAAGCAAACCCAAAAAATGATTCGAAATTTGGAGTCTCTCCGCCATTATCTCCCGGATGTTGCCGCCCAATTGTCAGAAGAACTTTTGGAGCAATACCCCATGGCTATCCCAGAGTATTACTTAAACCTCATTGATTTCTCCAACAAAAATGACCCCATTTTGAGAATGTCTGTGCCTTCGCCAGAAGAGCTTCAGGTGGATGGTACTTTTGACACCAGCGGCGAGTGCCAGAACACCAAGGCAAGCGGCCTTCAGCACAAGTATAGTGAGACAGCTCTGATTCTGTCCACCAATCTCTGCGCCATGTATTGCCGCTACTGTTTCCGCAAGCGCCTGGTGGGCCTGGACACCGAAGAAACGGTTGCCGACGTGGATGCCGTGGTGGACTACATTAAGCAGCATCCGGAAATCCACAATGTTCTGATTTCGGGAGGGGATTCCTTCCTCAACAGCAATGGCAAAATTGCCGAATATCTGGAAAAGCTTTGTGAAATCGATCATTTGGACTATATACGGTTTGGCACCAAGACACCCATCGTTCTCCCTCAGAGAATATTGGGGGATCCAGAGCTTCAGCAAATCCTACGCACCTACTGTGCCAAAAAGCAGCTTTACGTCAGTACCCAATATAATCACCCCAATGAGCTTTCCAAAGAATCTGTGGCCGCTATCCGGTGCCTGCAGGATCAGGGCATCATTATCAAGAACCAGAGTGTCCTGCTCCGCGGCGTCAACGATTCCGCAGACACCCTGGCCACACTATTTAAATCCTTGACCAAGGTCGGCATCGTCCCCTACTATCTATTCCAGTGCCGCCCCGTGACCGGGGTAAAAACACACTTCCAGGTTCCCATCAAACAAGGCATTGAAATCGTTCAGAACGTTAAGCGGCAGACCAGCGGCAACGCCAAGGATTTTCGGTATGTTCTCTCCAATGAGCGGGGCAAGCTAGAGATTTTGGGTTGCAAGGACCAGGATACCGTCCTGCTGCAATACCATCAGGCCAAACACACCAAGGAGTGCAGCGTCATTTTTGAGCGGAAGATTACCGATCAAACCTATTGGTACGACGGCAACACCAAACCGTAGCAAGGATTAACTTTAAATTTTTCTCTTTCCCTCTAACAGCACTTGAGACCAAGGAGCCTTATCCTTGGTCTCAAGTGCTGTTTTACGCAAAGGCACCGCTCACCTGCCTTTATGTAAAAATTCATCCATTTTTATCAATGATCTCAGGAATATTTTCCCTTCGCTCTTGTAACCTTTTTGCAAATAATTCGTCTTATAGGTAATAAACTAGTTTAATCTGATCTTCAGGAGGGAGCGTGTATTATGAAAAGATGCCTTGGCATGGCCTTGCTGTTTTTGACGTTAATATCCTCGTCAGCTTGTACGCAGGAGGACATTCCGCCTGCGCCCGCTGTAAATACTCCCGACATCGTGGCCCTGTATCGATCGGTACTGAACGACTTATACGAAAGAGACACCGCCTTGAACGATGGGATTGTATTCATCGCCATGGATTTCACCCGTGCGGAAAACCTCACCCAAGAGGAGAAGGATACCCTAGCCCAGCAGTTTGCGGAAGACACGGGGCTGGAAGTGCGTTTTTCCACTTACCGGGATTTGCTGGATCAGCGGCTGATTGTATATTCCGAGGGGACCAGCTCCTTCACCTTCTTTGAAACAGGAATTCTCTTTACCTTCGTTACAGAGGAGGTAGAGGACGGCAGTTTTGAGTTTACAGCGGACAAGTGGCGATCCTCCCTTGGTGCCTACGGCTTTTCCGATTGTACCGCTACCCTAAGGGACGGTAGCTGGTCCTACGAAATCGGTTCCGAGTTCATCTCCTAACCCCACGAGCAGATGCCTCATTTCATCATGCACTGTTGAGATTCCACCCGTGGCTACCCTTGCTCTGATTCGGTTTTTATGATAGGATATTAATTAAGAGATTGCAGTGGCAGAGGGAGTTATGGTATGAACGTAACAGAAGCGGTTGAAAACTATCTGGAAGCCATTCTCGTGCTTTCACAGCGTCAAACTGAGGTCCGCGCCACAGATATTTGTGCCCACATGGGTTACTCCCGTCCCACTGCCTCGATTGCAGTGAAAGGCATGAAAGGAAATGACCTCATTCAGGTGGATGACCACAATCTCATCACCTTGACTGAA
The DNA here is from genome assembly GCA_017861415.1 of Bacillota bacterium. Taxonomy (GTDB): domain Bacteria; phylum Bacillota; class Clostridia; order Oscillospirales; family Oscillospiraceae; genus Evtepia. The sequence continues at coordinate 11,972 of JAGFXS010000008.1, read as the reverse complement.
AAAGGCCGTCGCATTGCTGCCGCTATATATGAGCGCCACACCGTACTAGCCAGCGCGCTGATGCACCTGGGTGTTGACAAAGAAACCGCATTTTCCGACGCCTGCAAAATGGAACATGATATCAGTGAGGCTACGTTTACCTGCATAAAGCAATTCTTGGCATCTCATACCCATCAAAACTAGCGACAGTCAGCTAAAACCCCGGATTCACACCATGGTGTGAATCCGGGGTTTTCTCATTCAAACATCGCCAGTAAAGTCTCTTTGGGCTGGATGCCGATCAGCGCCTTCTGAACCACGCCACCCTGCACAGCCATCAGGGCGGGCACCTTTGATATTTGAAAAACTTGGGTCAGCTCTGGTTCATCCTCCACGTCGACAATGGCAACTTTGATCCCATCTGCCTCTGCGGCGATCTCCTCCATGACATTTGTCATCATTCTACAGACACCACACCAGGGAGCTTTGAATTCTAGTAACACGGGGATATCGCTTCGCACTACCTCGGCCTCAAAGTTATCTTTCGTAACAAGCACCATAGTTCAGAAGCTCCTCCCTCTAATCTAAGCTTTTATAAAATAATTGGCAATGACAATAGCCTTCAAAGTCAGGATCCTCAATCTGTTCCTTAAACTCCTGGCAAACACACTTATTTTCGTCGATACGGCCCACCCGACAGGGGCAGTACCCTCCCGTCTTCTTTAGGCCTTCACGAATTGCCGAAACAATTTCCTTATTTTCATTCAAACGAACAGCCATGATAAGTACTCCTTTCTCAGCGCCGCATTAGAGCAGTTTACAAAAGGCAGTTACGTAGTGGTATCCTGCCGCTGCTCTGTCTCAAACTCCCGGTAAAGTAAACTGGGCTGTACTCCTATATTATTCTGATACTTCCCGGAAGAATACTTTTTATACTCACCCTCGATGGTGTGATAGTAAATCTGGCATATTTCCACATTGGGGTAAATACGAATGGGTTGAATACAGAACATTTCTAGCGTCCAGTAGCCGGCAAAGCCTACATCACCGAAGCCGGCAGTGACGTGGATAAATAGGCCCAAACGCCCAATGGAGGATCTCCCCTCTAACATGGGCACAAAACAATCTGTCTTGGTGTACTCCACAGTACGCCCCAAATAAAGCTTGTTAGCCTCCAGAAGGAGCCCCTCAGGCGGTATGGTGAGCCTCTCTACAGGATTTTGCTTCTTCATATCCAGCGTGTTCTCACTGTACACCAATAGTTCGTCGGACAGCCGCAAATTGTAACTGTTCGGATTTAACTGGGAAGGATTGTAAGGAGAAATAACGATCTCCTTATCCAGATACTTTTTGATTTCTTCTCCCGACAGCAGCATGGTCTTCGTCTCCTTTTTTGGGCCTGACCGTGCGCCCATGGATCATCGGATCCGATGATTTTCTCTCTTTATCGTGAATAATAGTCAAGCTAATGCGGCCCGCTAATTAGGATGACGTTTTGAAAAATCCCGGATCCTCGAAGAAATTAACATCCTCTTCGGTCAAGGGCGTGGTGTACGGATTCACTAAGTCATTGAGCAGATTCAGGGCCTTTTCCGGGTAAAGGATATAGCAGAGAGACCCATCGCTGTAACGGTAGGTTCCGTCGCCGGGCAGAGTGCCGGTCTCCAAGCCGTTGTCGATGTTCAGCATCACAGCTTTCTGAGCGAAGAAGAGCATGTCGCTGAAGCTCATATCTGTTTCTACATAGCTCTTCACAATTTTGACGAAATTGGTCAGCTTGGCGGGGTTAGCAATCACGTCCCACTGAAGGATCTTAGATCCGATGGTCCGGATCATCTGTTGCTGAGTCTTGGCCCTTCCCACGTCGGGAATGGGATAGCCCGTTCCGTCTCCATTGTTTCGGAATCGAGCCACTTCCAGTGCCTGCTGTCCGGTCAGGTGCTGCATACCCGGCATATAACGGATGGTGAGATTCTGAACGGGATCGTGATGGTACATCTCAATCGGAACATCGAAATCTACACCGCCAACCTGATCGACGATTCTCACAAAGGCCTCCATGTCCACCAGGATATAGAAGTCCAGTGGGATGCCCAGCATGTTGGAGACCTCACTTTTTAGGGAATCCATCCCCCGGGCGTAGGCCACATTAATCTTGGGGGAGTTGCCAATCCGCGTCTCCTCCATCATAGTATCGCGTGGAATGGAGACAATGCCCACCTTCCCGGAGGGAATGTCATAATTCACCACCATGAGGGTATCTGTTTTGCCGTTTCCATCGTCAGTGGCAGCTAGGAGGAAGGTATAATTCAGCTCTTTTCGTTCTTTTGTATTTTGACCAGTTGTTTCTAAATTCCCTCGAAAGTGAGAAACCAGACCCTTGCCCCCCACCTCAACAGGAGTATCGGGACTGTTGGCGGCATGCGCCTGGGACGGCGGTCGCACAGCTAATGTAAGAGCAATAAATAACACAACTATTACTGACGAAATGGCTACGACAAAACGGTAGAGTCCACGCATGAACCTGTAGCCCTTCTTCAACTTTTTCTTAGGTTTTGCCAAGGCTTTCTGCCTCCTTTATCTCAATGGGGTTAAACCACCCATGGTAACATACTTGTAGAATATCTCAATTTATGCCTTTAGTATACAGAAAGAAGCCTTCTTCGGCAATACCCAGCCGCAAGTTTTTGTTCTTTTTTCCACTTTATTGGATCCTGAAGATTTTCTATCTTGCCCCATTTCCCTTTTTCTATAACCCACCAGTAACCTTTGACTTTGCATCCTTTGCCTACTATAATAAAAATAGCAAGCTCATATCCTTGCGAAAAGGAGTACGATGTTTCCATGAAACGACAAAACTACCTCACTCTGTTACTATCTGCTCTCCTGCTACTATTCTTACTACCCGGCTGTGGCGACAAAAATCATACGCCCCCCACCTCTGGCGAAACCGGCCAGGAGGAAGAATCCGGCAAAGATCCGGACAGCGCTCTGCGTTTGCTCCTCCCTGAGGGCCCCACTGCCGACCTTTGTGCCGCATACGCCCAGCTGAGCCTGTCCAACGACATGCAGGAGCGGGCGGAAGCGCTCACAAAGGGCGATGCCGATATCGTGGCCCTTTCCCCGCAAACAGCCGCAGACCTATTCCGTAGTGGAGCCGAGGTGCAAGTCATTGCCGTATCCGCTCTGGCGGATCCCGAGGTTCCAGACAGCCTGGAGTGCCTGGTCGCTCTGCGCACCTGGGTAGAAGATGATCCCGGCAGGATAATCAGCTTCCTTGCTCAAATGGAAACGCTGGTCAACAGCGTAGAGGGGGCCTACCTGGCCACCGGCTGGGATATGATGGACCTGGTGCAGGCAGATCTGGAGGCGCAATATTTGGCTGCACCCTCTCCCGATCGCACCGTCCCTGACAGCAGCTTTTTCTACCTACCTGAAGCATAATCACACGGGGGCATGGAGCTATTCCATGCCCCCGCCCTTTTTATTCCTTATCAAGCTTCCATCAAACTCCATGGGGCCAAGCAAGGTTAGGCGCTTCCAGAATGCCAATGGCTCGTACCGGCGCTCCGTCCGACTGCTGAAATTTCACGGGCAGCGCCATAAAGGTCACTAAATTACGCCCAAGCTGCTCCAGATTGGTCAGGTTCTCAATGACCACAATGTCCGTCTGGGCAAACAGCATCCGATGGCGTGTGAGGTTTCTATCGGCAATAGGATCAATGCCGATGGTATCCAGCCCCACGCCTTTCTTTTTTGCACGGATCAAATAGTCAACCACTGGAAAATCCAGACAGGGATAGTCGCCAAAATACGCCTCCTGCCCCCAAAAACGGGACCATCCCGTGTAAAAGAGCAGAAACTCCGCCGCATCCACAGCCTCTCCATAGGGGGCCAAATGCTCCAAAGTTACCAGCTCGCCTTCCCCAACATCGGAGCAATCTATAACCAGCGCGCTGCCCACAAACTGCTGGATGGGCAGGTCATCTAAGTTGGGCCGATGTAAAAACAAGTGGTTGGGGGCATCCATATGGGTTCCCGTATGAGAAAAAAAGGTGAGTATCGTTTCCCGGAATCCGTCCTGCTCATAGCTGCTGCCGGGGGTCAGCAGAGGACCTTCCGTTCCGGGGTAAACCGGCATACTCTCGGCAATGGTATGGGTCAGATCAATCACTTTCATGACACCATTCTCCTTTTCATTCAGTTACTCTTCAGGATAACACAATTTTCTTCCTATTTCCACTGGCCTTTTCCTCTTTCCACAAAGACTCACAGCCCTCCGTCCAACTTCATAGGATAGGGGGAAAGTCATTAATCAGGAGGAAAGCTATGCAAGACTGGTATGTACATCTATCCCCACCTGTGTGGGCATTCATTGCCACCATTTTTACCTGGAGCATCACCCTTTTAGGGGCCAGCGTGGTGTTTTTCTTCAAAACCGTTAATAAAACCGTTCTGGATGCCATGCTTGGCTTTGCTGCTGGAGTCATGGTAGCCGCGTCCTTTTTTTCCCTCCTATCCCCCTCTATTGACATGGCAGTCAGTTTGGATATGGTGCCGTGGATTGTTTCCGCTGCGGGTTTCCTCTGTGGTGGCCTACTTCTCTTTTTCGGAGATAAACTCATCAATCACTTAGATGAGCGTTTCTACGAGGATCAGAGCCGCCATGCAAGTCGGAAACGCTGTGTGATGCTGTTCTCCTCCATCACCCTGCACAATATTCCCGAAGGGATGGCTGTTGGTGTGGCCTTTGGCTCCCTGGCCTATCATCTGGAGGGCGCTACCTTTTCCGCTGCCTGTATGCTGGCTCTCGGCATCGGGCTTCAAAATTTCCCTGAAGGCTCGGCGGTGAGCATCGCCCTCAGACGGGAAAACATATCTCGTCGCCGCTCTTTCTTCTTAGGGCAGCTCAGTGGTGTTGTCGAACCCATTTCTGGCATCATCGGCGCCTTGCTGGCCCTCTATGTGAGAGCGCTCCTCCCCTTCCTGCTGGCCTTCGCCGCTGGCGCTATGATCTATGTGGTTGTGCAGGAGCTGATCCCAGAAAGTCAGACCAACCAAAAAAAGAACATCATGGCCCTGTTTACCCTGATTGGTTTTACCGTAATGATGATTCTGGATGTGGCCTTGGGCTAAAGTTCCCTTCCTACCGATACCAATTCTTGGGCACAATAGTGACAAATCGGTATCAATTCAGTAACAGAAACGTAGTGTTTTCAAGACATTTAGCTTTTCTTTTCTGAAATTATCCTTATTCTTCCAGGAGTCTTCCAAGATTTGTTTGTTGAGTTTTGGAAAAAGAGTCAGTATTCTGTCTTCAGGAGGAATTACCATGAAAAAACATTATTACAAGTTCCTATCCGCCCTGTTTGTCGTTGCCATGCTGACGATGAGCGCCAGTGCAAGTGCTAGTACATGCCCGACTGTAACCGCAGCTTCTCAGAAGTCCTTCGATTGCACCGCTCTGCTGAACCAAATCTTTTCTGTTCAGACCGGTAGCAACTGCGAAATCAAGCTTCCTTGGCTTGTGAGCAAGGATTGCAACACGGCGAAACTTCCCAGTGCCGTAAAATCTGTTGTGAAGGCTGCCACCACCGACAGCACCAGCGTGAAGGCTCCCTGCACCAAAAATACCGTCGTAAAGGCTACCACCGCCGATAACACCAGCGTGAAGGCTGCCACCGCCAATAATACCGTCGTGAAGACTGCCACCACCGACAGTACTAGCGCGAAGGCTCCCTGCACCGGAAATGCCACCACGAAGGCGCCCTGCACGGGGAATACCTGTAATGTAACTTCCTGTACCGGAAACAGCTGTGCGAAAAATACCTGCACAGGTAATAACTGCAGCGATACATCCTGCACCGGAAACTCCTGCGATAAGACCCCCGCTGTTACATCCCCTGTGAAGGAAACCCCCGTGGTCACCACCCCCGTGAAGGAAACTCCTGTGGTCACCACCCCCGTGAAGGAAACTCCCGTGGTCACCACCCCTGTGAAGGAAACCCCCGTGGCTGAGACCCCCAGCGGAATTTCCGCCTATGAGATGGAAGTCATCAACCTGGTCAACGAGATCCGTACCAGCAACGGTCTGAATGCACTCAAAGCCAACGCACAGCTCAGTGAGATTGCACGGACTAAATCCCAGGATATGCTGGACAAAGGCTACTTTGCCCACCAGAGCCCTACCTACGGTTCCCCCTTTGATATGCTGCGTCAGTTCGGTGTAACCTACCGCACCGCCGGCGAAAACATCGCCTATGGCTACGCCACTCCTGCCGCCGTTGTGGAAGGCTGGATGAATTCCCAGGGTCACCGCGAAAACATCTTAAAGAGCACTTATACCGAAATCGGCGTCGGTTATGTTCAGAACGGCAACTATTGGACACAGCTCTTCACCGGCTGATCCCATACCACGCAAATTAAACGCAAAAAGTCAACCACCCGCCAACGAACGGCGGGTGGTTGTTGCTTGTCAAAATATCGTATTCAGGGCATTTAGAAAGAAGGCATATTCAGGCCCCCGGTGATCTTGCCCATGTTCTCACTCATCTCGGTGGCGGCGTTACGATTCGCCTCGTTGACCGCGGCGATCACCATATCTTGAAGCATTTCCACATCGTCAGGATCCACGGCATCCGGGTCAATTTCCAGCTTGGTGAGCACGTGCTTCCCGGTCACGGTTGCCGTTACCGCACCGCCACCAGCCGTGGCAGTATACTCCTTCTCCTGCAGCTCTGCCTGTAGTTTTTCCATTTCCTGCTGCATCTTCTGAGCCTGCTTGATCATGTCCATGTTCAGGCCGCCCATACCGCCACCCATACCGCCGCCCTTGCGGCCCATAGGCGGACGTCCATATCCCTTTGCCATCGAATATCCTCCTCTTAAATCATACGTTTATCCCGGAAACATACCGCAAGGCTATTCCATTGCGGCCCACACCGTATCATAGCAGGGTTTATTTAATGGTTACATTACCAAACTGCCTGCCCACTTTCAGCAAATGCCCCAGTTTATCTTCTGCCTCACGAATCTCCACAGAAACCCGCAAAGCCCGTCCGGTATAAGCTCTTGCAGTCTCCTCCAACCGATGGAGCGTCTCCGGCTTTCCCAGCATATTCTTGGTCATTTCCGAGTCCACCACCACACGCAGGTGTCGATCCTCAAACACACCGGAGGCAAACTCGGGTTTTTTGATAAAAGTATACTCCGATGGAGGCAGCTTGCCGCGAAGGGCCGCTAAAAAACCCGCCCAACTCTCCCCCTCAGGAGAGGTCTCTTCTTTTATTACCGCTACAGAGGCTACAGGCTTTGTTGTGTCAGGCATTTGCTCGGAGCTTCTGCACTCCGGCGGTTCGGACACTGGCTTATCGGCGGTTGCTTCCTCCCAAGGGGGCAGATCCTCCGGCATCGGCGATGCAGCATGGGTAACCGGCCTCGGTCTGACAACCGCCTGCTCTGGGGGCGCACTCACAGGGGCAAGTGGAACACCATTTCCCCCTCTGGCCTCCAATCGCTCCAGCCTGGCGGCCAATCCAGCCGCATCCAGAGCCTCCGCCCGGCGGCATAGCCGAACGACACAAAGCTCGGCGTCTGTCCTACGGTTACTGCTTCGGTACAGGTCAGCGGAGGCAGATTGCAGAATACCCAGCATCTGCACCAGCTCTCCCGGGGTGACACCCTCTGATAGAGCCCGCAGCACGCGATCTTCAAAGCCACCCGTCAACAATGCGTCTCCGCCGGGAGCTGTTTTACAAATCAAAAGGTCACGGGTCAGGCCGGACAGTTCCCCCAGTAGGGCACCCATGTCCCGGCCATCCTGATACAGTGCACCCAATCGAGCCAAGGCCGCTGCCGTTTCCTGCCCCAGAATCTCCTCCATCAGCCGAGTAATCTCCAAATTCCCCGCAAGGCCCAGCACCCGGAGGATCCGCTCCTCTTCCAGGGCCGTTTCCCCACCAAGGCACTGATCCAAAAGGGACAGCGCATCGCGCAGGCCCCCATCCGCCAAGCGAGCCAGCAGGAGAGCAGCTTCTTCCGTGAGAGCAACTCCTTCTTCTCCCGCAATCTTATGGAGCTGCGAAACAATTTCCTTTGGACGAATGCGCTTGAAGGAAAACTGCTGACACCGAGACTTGATGGTGGCGGGCACTTTATGCAGCTCCGTGGTAGCCAGGATGAACATCAGGTGGGGGGGCGGCTCCTCCAAAATCTTTAGTAGCGCGTTGAAGGCCGCAGTGGAGAGCATATGCACCTCGTCCACAATGTAAACCCGCTTTTTCACTGCCGCAGGGGTATAGATCGCCTCGTCTCGCAAGGCGCGAACCTGATCCACGCCGTTATTGGAGGCCGCGTCCAGCTCCAGAACATCTAGAATGGAACCGGCTTCAATTCCTATACAGGACGGGCAGACGTTGCAGGGGTTCCCTCCCACAGGGGCCTCACAGTTCACCGCCCGGGACAGAATTTTGGCACAAGAGGTCTTGCCCGTCCCCCGTGTACCTGTGAAGAGATAGGCATGGGACAGTCGCCCGGTTTCCACCTGACGCTTCAGGGTATCGGTTATATGGGTCTGCCCTACCACTTCGTCAAAGGTGCGGGGTCGCCATTTACGATACAACGCCCGATACAATGCCATTCCTCCCCCATCCGCCCGGCGGCAAGTTTCATAACAAAAATAGCCTAACCAGATTCATCGACACAAAGCATGACCGCACACCGGCCTTTGAAGTACATATTATCTCCGCCTCTCCGACAGCCAGTTCAAAACCGGCGCTCCTACGGCACACGCAGCAGTCTGCTTAGTGCTGCTTGGTTCCCCACCTGACACGGTTCACAGGACCACGTTGCGTAGGACCGGCTTATCATCACTACTTATCGGCAACTGACAAAACAATATGCATCCGGGGGCCGGGATTCATCCCTGCTGTAGCGGATTGCAGGACTAGGGCACCGCTAACTCCCCGACTAGTGCGGCCATGCTCCGGGTCGATGACCTTCACCCGGCAGGCTTTAGACTTTATCATACAACATTTTTTGTTTGGAATCAATATTGCTTTTCGATTTTTATTTGTACCGCCACCAAATTCGCTGCACCCCAAGCTCCTCCATCGTATCCCCCCTGGGCAAATCTTTTGGCAGGGGCGACGGGTTTGCTGACATATGCTTGACCCACGGGGCATATAAATCAGCTAAACCAACATTGGAGGGTGTGTCTATGCAAATGAATCAGAACGAAAACCGGGCAATCCTGCGCGGTGTGGTAGAGGAAACGCCAAGTTTCTCCCACAAAGTACACGGCATCGACTTTTACCGTTTCCCCCTCTGTGTCCCTCGCCTTTCCGGCAGAGAGGACAGGCTCAATATCATGCTCCCCCAGCCTCTATTGGATAGCTGCCCTTTGTCGCCCGGCCTTTTCGTGGAAGTACTAGGGGAAGTCCGGTCTTTCAACAATCGGAGCGGCAGCGGAAGCAGGCTGGTCATTACCCTCTATGCTAAAACCCTCTCCCCATCGGAGGAGGAACCCTGCAATCAAGTTTTTTTAAACGGTGTACTGTGTAAAAAGCCCATCCTGCGGCGCACCCCCCTAGGCCGGGATATCTGCGACCTACTTTTAGCGGTTAATCGTAAATACCGCAGGGCAGACTACCTCCCCTGCATCGCATGGGGTTCCCTGGCCGCCTTCTGTTCCCAGCTCGAGGTGGGGGATCCTATACGATTGGAGGGCCGTCTTCAAAGTCGGGTGTACACCAAAAGCACAGGGGAAGACTCCATCGAGCGTACCGCCTTCGAGCTTTCTATCATGTCTTTGGCCATCCCCGCCGAGGATGCAGACTGAGAATGGAACTATATCCCTAATATTATTTTCATTTGTTCACGAATTCTTCATAATTGACCGTTATAATTTTGGCACTACATAACCAATGATACCCCCACCGAGGAGACTGTGATTATGAAACGAGCTCTCTTAGCCCTCTGTACCGCAGGCCTTATGCTTACTTGTCTGACCACCCCCGCCTTGGGTGTTTATTTAGGGAATGTACGACCAAATAGCATCCCTCTATCCATTACCGGGGAAGCCCGTCCTGCGGTTCCTGATGCGGCGGGCACTGTCTCTCTTCAGAACCTGGAGTCCCGGCTGCGAGAGAAAAATTCCGCGGTCCGCTCTCTCCAGGCCACATTGAATTCTCAGACAATTGTCAATCGGGAGCGCGCTTATGAGGACATGCTGGATGCCATCAATGGCGCTACAGAGTACGCTTGGTTTCTGGGAAGCCGTCCGGATGTCCAATCTCAAGTGACTGCTTCTCAATTGAAGGCTACCGCCAATTCCCTTTCTGATCAGCTGGAGGCGCTCAAACCGGAAAATTATGATAAATCCATAGAGCTGCTTCGTCGTCAGATGGCCAGCGCCATGTGGCAGATCATTGCCGGTGCGGAGGGGCTTTACTTGAACATTCTCACTTACGAATCCAACCTAGCTGACCTGAACAATGCCCTCACTACTTTGGAGGCCACGCTGTCGGAAATGACCCTTCGCCATGAGCTAGGGCAGGTTTCTGCACTCACCCTACAGCAAATACAATCAACCTACCAGTCTACCAAAAGTCAGGCAGCTACCCTTGAGCTTGGTATCAAGAATATGAAAGCTACCCTGGAAAACATGTTGGGAGAAAAGATTTCGGGTGACATTACTCTCGCTCCCCTTCCCCCAGTCTCCAAGAATCAGCTTGCTCTGGCGGCCCAGGAATATGAAGCCTCTCTGAATACTGCCAAGACGAAAAGTGCCGCCATCTACGCCGCTGACAAGGCTCTGGAAGACGCCAAAGAAGATTGGGATGATGTCTCAGGGAACTCTTCTTTTTCTGAAAAGTACAAGGTTGCGGAACAGACCTATCAATCGGCCGTGTTTACCCATGAGTCCACAGTCAAGAATTTTGAGCTTTCATTCCGGAACCTGTATCTAGCAATTCCTGGCGCACAACAGACCCTAACCGCCGCACGAAGCTCTCTGACCTATCAGCAGCAGACCTACGAGGCTGCCCAGCTTCGTCATAAACTGGGCCAGATTTCCGATACCGCCCTGAGTACAGCCAAAAATGATTTGCAGTCCGCACAATCTGCAGCAAGCACTGCTGAACGTAATCTTCTTGCCGCTTATCGGAGTTTTGAGCGTGCAGTTACCTACGGATTGGTGGAATAGGCAACGGAATTTAACGTAGCTTTTCAGACTGTACGTGAAATTCACGAATTGTTCATTTCAATCCCATATTTTTGTCATAAATCCTTGCTAAGATATTATTGTAAACAGAATTAAACATCAATCTGTTTCACTCTCTCTTTTTTCTCTCTCTTTTTCTCTCTCTCTTTTTCAATGCAAAGGCATAAACCTATCGGCGGCAGTGAGTATATTTGCTCATTGCCGCCAATTCTTTTTATCACCCCTTGTCTAAACAACACTCTAATGCGACACCTCTAACACCCATCGACACACTTTGACATATACTGCATTGAAAGCACTTGTGCTTAGCCATGTTTTCATTCGTTTAAGGAGTTTTGGATATGGAAAATAATTTGTTTGGGAACAACACTTGCAACAACAACCGTTGTTGCGGTTATTATTGCTGTAGGGGACCTGCCGGTCCGCAAGGGCCTTCCGGTCCCTCAGGTCCTCAAGGGCCGCAGGGTATCCCGGGAGCCACCGGTGCTCAGGGGCCTGCAGGCCCGCAGGGTGAAGCAGGTCCCGCAGGCGCTCAGGGACCGCAGGGTATCCAGGGTGCTACTGGTGCTCAGGGCCCCGCAGGCCCTCAGGGTGAAGCAGGTCCCGCAGGTGCGCAGGGACCGCAGGGTATCCAAGGTGCTACTGGTGCTCAAGGCCCCGCAGGTCCTCAGGGTGAAGCTGGCCCCGCAGGCGCTCAGGGTGAGGCCGGCGAAACTGGCCCAGCAGGCCCGCAGGGCGAAGCAGGCCCCGCAGGCCCGCAGGGTGAAGCTGG
>JAGFXS010000072.1 GCA_017861415.1 Bacillota bacterium | reverse complement strand
GATTCCAGGGGCAAAAGATTCTTAACCCTTTTGGTTTTTATAGCAGTATGCCCGGGAAATGCGGGCATACTGCTTTTTAGCTGTACAGAATCGGAATTTTCTGTTATATTGAAGGTTGCATTTAGGATGACAAGGAGTGAATCTCATGGAGTATTTCGCAAACGACGGGAAGGCTGTTTATATTGAGGCTGGTGGCCGCCGCTTTGCCCGCCACGCGGTGAAGACCCGGTTTGTAAACGTGGGGGACGATTATATTGAGCTGGTGCGGGAGTATGTAAAGCCCGTTTACCAGCCGGGAGATATTTTGAGCAGCAGCGAGAAGATCATTGCCCTGTGTCAGGGGCGGGTCGTCTATGAAAAGGATGTAAAGCCGAGCTTCTGGGCAAACCTCCTGTCCCGCTTTGTTCACCAGACGGCAGCGGGGCCGGGAGCTGGACTGCCGGTAAAGATGCAATTTGCCATCAACCACTGCGGCCTGCCGAAGGTGCTGTGGGCTGCCTTTCGGGCCGCCATTGACAAGCTTCGGGGGATTAAGGGGACCTTTTATAAAATTACAGGCCCGGAAATTGCAGGGCTGGATGGATTTTACGGCCATGATATCCCCGAATATGAGCACATGGGCATCCGTATTCCGGAAAATCCCGATAAGGTCTGCGATGAAATTTATGAAAAGACCGGTGTGGTGACCATGATTGTGGATGCCAACGCCCTCTCCCAGGAGGTGCTGGGCAAAGCATCCATCATCAAAGAACCCATTGGAATACTGGAGGGGATGATTCGGGATAACCCCGCCGGACAAGAGACACAGATGACCCCCTTCATTCTCATTCGGGAGATCAAGGGCACCTCGGAGGAGACGGCCCCCGTGGCTGTTGCTGCGGCCACCGAGGGGCTTGAAACGGAAGCCTAGGCGTGATATACTACAAAAATTGGTAATAAGGTAACATAAAGCATTCTATTAAAGGAGAATGGATTGATGAGTCGAATCAAAAGGGCGGCAGGTCTTTTAACTGCGTGTGTCCTTCTTCTGACTTTGTTGACAGGCTGCGGTTTTCGCGATTCCGGTGTAGACCCCGTCGAGGCTGTGCTGGGCTACAGCAAAGATACCGTCTATTTTGTCATGGACGGAGACGAAGTCACGGCGGAGGATTATCTCTTCTGGTTGGTTCAGCGCACCGAGGAGATAGACGGGTACTACAAAATGATGGGGAACCCCGGCATTGACTGGGAACAGGAGATGCAGGGCACTACGGCTGCGGGTTTGCTGAAGGAGCAAGCCAAGGGTGTGGCTATGCTGATGCATGCTGTGGAGAAGATGGCCAGAGAAGAAGGGGTTTCCTATGGCGGCGAGGACAAGGCTGCTTATAAGAAAGACCGAGAGACGGTGGTGGATCAAGAGGGCGGCCAGGAGGCTTACGAGAACACGCTGCTGGCTATGTGCATCACCGAGGAGGGAATGGAACGGGCCAACCGGGCCAGCGTCCTCTATCAAAAGCTGGAGGAGCACTACGGTCAGCCTGGCGGAACCATGGAGGGTAGCCGGGAAATCGTCCGGGAGTATGTGGAGCAGCAGGGAATTTTGTCTGCCAAGCATATTCTGCTGCTCACGGGGGATCCCAGTGTGGACGGAAAGACGGGTGCCTACTCGGCGGAGAAAATCGCCCAACAGCGGGCTCTGGCAGAGGATCTGCGGCGGCAGCTGCGAGAGGGCGGCGATACCCCCGAGCTGTTCGATAAGCTGATGAAGGAATACAGTGAGGATTCGGGCTTGGCCCGCAATCCCGACGGCTATGTGTTTGGCGAAGCCTTAGGTCTTACCATGGTAGATGCCTTCACCCAGGGAACCCAGGCCCTTCGTTACGGAGAGGTCAGCGATGTGGTGGAGAGCGAATTCGGCTTCCACATCATCATGCGGCTGGATCCCACGGAAAAGCAGGATTTTCTGGATGAATACCTGACCGCCTGGCGCAATACCCAAATGGATGCCCTTTTGGAAGCGCGTCTGGATACCATAGAGGTGGAGACCACCCCCGAATTTGACGCTTTGGATGCCAAGGACTTTTATGAAAAGCTGCTTGCTTACCGGGAGACATTGGACTTGCCCGAGGAGACCGGACAGAACGAGGGGGCCCTCTTTGACGAACCGGAGACCCAGCCTGAAGGGGATGGAGCCGAAAGTGGCGCAACAGGGACCGGTCAAACGGAAGCCCAGGAATAAACCCCGCGCCGAGCAACCGGCAAAGATGATCAATAGCAGCGAGGAAGAGACCAAAGGTCTCTTCCTCTTTTTTTGTTCCGCGGGAGACTGGGCTACAAGATTAACTAGGAATCGTGGGAGGAAAAGCGCTATCCTATTTTCGGAACGATGAAACATAGGACGAGCCTGCCGTCAGGTTCGCAGGAAGGAAGAAGGATTCAAAGATGAGTACATGGTACAGCAAAGAGGCGGGGGAGGTGCTCCATGGGCTTCAAAGCCGGGAGGAGGGTCTTTCTTCCTCAGAGGCAGAACGTCGCCTGAGGGAACATGGCCCCAACCAAATCCGCCGGGGTGAGAGGGAAGGGCTGCTTCGGCGGTTCTTTGCCCAGATGAAGGACCCGATGATTCTGGTGCTGCTGGCCGCGGCGGTGCTTTCTGTAAGCACGGGGGGCGGGGAGGATCTTTTTGAGGCGGGGATCATCCTTCTCATTGTGCTGGTGAATGCCGTGATTTCCATCACCCAGGAGGATCATGCCCATAAAGCCTTGGAGGCCCTGGAAAAGCTGGCATCGCCCCAGGCTCGTGTTCTGCGGGACGGGAAGGAACGCCGGGTTGACGCTACGGCGCTGGTCCCCGGCGATGTCATTCTTCTGGAGGCCGGGGACTATGTTCCAGCGGATGCCCGCCTTCTTCGGGGGGCGGGACTTATGGTAGATGAGTCCGCCATGACAGGGGAGTCCATTCCCGTGTCCAAGGATGCCGCAAAGAAACTGCCCCCGGGAACAGTCCTCGGAGACCGGAAGAATATGCTTCTGGCTGCCACGGTGATTACCAATGGACGGGGGGCTGCCGTGGTTACCGAGACGGGGATGGAGACGGAGGTTGGCCACATTGCTGGCCTGCTTCTGCACCAAGAGGAGGGAGAAACGCCCCTACAGCGCCGAATGGGGGAGATCTCCAAGGCGTTATCCTTTGTCTGCTTAGCTGTCTGTGCACTGCTTTTCGGGGTAGGACTCTTGCAGCACAGACCCATGCTGGACATGCTGATGACCGCAGTCTCTCTGGCGGTGGCAGCCATTCCTGAGGGACTGCCTGCGGTGGTGACCATTGTGCTGGCCCTGGGGGTGCAGCGAATGGCGAAGTATAATGCCATCGTGAAAAAACTCCCCGCGGTGGAGACCTTGGGCTGCGCCTCGGTGATCTGCTCCGATAAGACGGGCACCCTCACCCAGAATCGGATGACCATCGTGGAGGTTTGGCCCCCGGAGGCGGAGGTTCGCTGGGAAATCCTCACCCTGGGTTCGCTGTGTAATGACGCCAAAATCCTGCGGGAGCCTGCCAAAGAGCCGATTCTTACGGGAGATCCCACAGAAAAAGCCTTTCTGGCACTGGCTATGGAGGAGGGAATTCGGAAGGAGCAGCTGGAGCGGGACATGCCAAGGATGGCGGAGTGTCCCTTTGATTCCAGTCGGAAGCGTATGAGCACCCTGCATCAACTTCCCGGAGGAACATGGCGTCTGGCGGTAAAGGGCGCGCCAGAGGTAGTGCTGGCCCGCTGTACCCATCGTAAGACCGCCCGGGGGGTCATCCTCATGAGTGCCGCGGAGGCGGAAGGGATCGCCGGCAGGAATGGAGCCATGGCCGCCCGTGCCCTGCGGGTGCTAGCGGTGGCCTACCGGGACTTTCCTCAAAAGCCTCAGAGTTTGACGGAGGAGGGCCTTACCTTTGTGGGCCTCGCGGGGATGATCGACCCGCCACGTCCCGAGGTGCGAGAGGCGGTTGCCCGCTGCTACGATGCCGGTATTCGCCCTGTGATGATCACCGGAGATCACCGGGAGACGGCGGTTGCTATTGCCAAACAACTTGATATCTACCGCCCCGGGGATATGGCCATTACCGGGGAGGGGCTGGACTTTCTGCCCCAGGAGAATTTGGAGGAGGACATCCACTTGTTTTCCGTCTTTGCCCGGGTGACCCCGGAGCATAAGATGCGCATCGTACGGGCCTGGCAAAAGCGGGGCTGCGTGGTGGCTATGACGGGAGACGGGGTCAACGATGCCCCTGCGCTGAAGGCGGCGGATATCGGCTGCGCCATGGGCATCTCCGGCACCGATGTAGCGAAGGGTGCGGCGGCTATGATCCTCATGGACGACAATTTCACCTCCGTGGTGCGGGCGGTGGAGCAAGGGCGGGGGATTTACGCCAACATCAAGAAGGCAACCCATTACTTACTGTCCTGCAACATTGGGGAGATGATCACCATTTCTGTTGCGACCCTGTGCCACTTTACTCACATGCCCCTCCAACCGGTTCAGCTTCTGTGGCTGAATCTGGTAACGGACTCCCTGCCTGCCCTGGCGCTCGGGATGGAGCCCGTGGAGGAGGACGTCATGGAGAAGAAGCCTCGGGACGCCAGAGAGAATTTCTTTAACAAACGGTTTTCTCTTCGTCTGTTATGGCAGGGATTTATGGTAGGGGCACTCACGCTGCTTGCCTATGGGCTGGGATATTTCTATCTGGGCGGCCCTGAGGTGGCCAACACCATGGCCTTCGCCACCCTGACCCTTTCTCAGCTCTGTCATGCCTTTGATGTTCGTAGCGAGACGCGGTCTTTGCTAAGCATGGGGATATTCTCCAATGGTGCCATGAACAAGGCCTTTGTGGTGGGCCTCATCCTTCAAATGGGGGTGCTTTGTTACCCCCCCCTGATGGAGCTGTTTTCCGTGGTGCCTCTTGACCGAATGGAATGGCTGGCCGTCTGGATTTTGGCGCTGTCACCTCTAGTGATCTGCGAGATCGTTAAGGCGTTTCGGCGAATTTCGGACACACGAAACCGGATTGAGGAACGGTTTCATGAGATTCTAAAAGAAAAAAAGGGGGGGAAGGTTCGCCGCTGAAGCAAAAGCGCCGGAATCCAATAGGATTCCGGCGCTTTGAACTGGCGCAAATCAGGCTTACTGCCCATAATTGTCGAGGTAGATAGCCTCGGTAAAAGTCTCGGGGACCGTCCGACCGTCGGGGAGGGTGGCGGTACAGTCAAAGGTTACCAGTAGGAGAGGGAACTTCTGTCCCCAGGGGGAATCGTAGAACTGGGTGGCGGCGCCCAAGGCGGCTTCTTCCTGATAGGAGATCACGGTGTAGTTAAAGGCGCCGGGATACAGGGACTCCAGCTCCTTGTTTTTGGCGTAAGCTGCCTTGGTGTTGGTGGCCTGATCCAGCTTAGCTGTTTGCCCGTTGATGGTGGCGCTGTTGACTTGAAAAACGGTGTAAGTATTGGGGCTTCCCGGTATGGGGAAGAAGGCAATATCCAGCTCGTTGGTCTTGGCGGAGACCACCTCAAAGTTCATGAGAACCAGATCGGTTTTCTTCAGGGCGCCCGCGTCCTTCAGGAACGTGAGAAGGGTTAGTCCGGTGTTCTTCATAGTGCCGCCCAGCGCGGAGGCGGAGATCATGGCTACATTACCACGGGTAAAGCTTTTGGTTTCGGCGGTATACTCTCCGTAAGTGATCTCTAGGGCATCGGAGAGCTCCCAAGCTGCATTCCACTCAAAATCCTCCTGAGAGCTGTAGCCCAGAGCGCGGAGGACAAAGGTAAGGTACTGGGCGGGAGTCACCGTGTCGGCTCCGCCGAAGGTGGTAGCGCCGGTACCCAGGGTGAGCTTGTTGGCATAGGCGTAGCCTACATATGGCTTCGCCCAGTCGGCCACGTCGGTAAAGGGGATCTTATAAGAGCCGGCCTTGGCCTCGGCATCCTTCCCCAACAGCCGGACCAGCATGGTGACAGCTTCCTGTCGGGTGGGTGTCCGGTTCAGATCAAAATTGGGCTGACCATTTTCATCAGTGCCCACGCCCTGAAACAGGCCCAATTGATAGAGGACGTCCGCAGCATAGGCCTCGGGCGTTGTCGTCTCATCGGCTGCGACGGCGGGAGCGAATAGGGCAAAGGTCATAATAACCGCCGCAGCGGCAGCGGCAAATCGGGTTCGCTTCATGACAGCAAGTCTCCTTAAGTTGTGACGATCCGGAAAGTGTGGGTTCGACAAATTTCTTTCGGTTCATATTTTATAAGACCTTGGAAAGCAAGTCAAGGTAAATTGCTGGAAGTAAGGGGCGGGGCGGTTGTATTTTCCGACGAAAACTGGTATAATTGCAAAATCGAATGAATAACCCGGAGGAACTATGACAAGACAGGAAACAAAGCGTATTGACCCCCAAGACGTTGCCCTTCAGCTGACTCATTGCGATGAAGTCCGCGCCTTGCTGGATCAGAAGCGCCCGGGGGAGCGTCTGGCCTGCGTAGATACCTACGGCTGCCAGCAAAACGAGGCGGATTCCGAGCGGCTGCGGGGCTTTCTCTCTCGCATGGGCTACGGCTTCACCGGGGACGAGGAAGAGGCGGATGTGGTCATTCTCAACACCTGCGCCGTGCGGGAAAACGCGGAAAACCGGGTTTACGGCAACGTGGGCGCACTGGTTCACACCAAGCGGCGCAATCCCGGAAAGATCATCTGCGTCTGCGGCTGCATGGCCCAAGAGCCCTCTGTGGCGGAAAAATTAAAAAAGTCCTTCCCTCATGTGGACCTGGTGTTCGGCACCCACATGCTGTGGAAGTTTCCAGAGCTTCTCCACACGGTACTGCGGACGGATCAGCGTCTCTTTGAGACAGAGGATCAGGCCGGCACCATTGCGGAGGGGTTGCCTGTCCTGCGGCAGAACCAGGTGAAGGCCTGGGTCTCCATTATGTACGGCTGCAATAACTTCTGTACCTACTGCATCGTTCCCTATGTCAGAGGGCGGGAGCGCAGCCGAGATCCGGAGCAAATTGTGGAGGAAGTGCGCACCCTTGCCCAGGAGGGGTACCG
>JAGFXS010000149.1 GCA_017861415.1 Bacillota bacterium | reverse complement strand
ATGACCTCCATATGCTTTCGGGACGCAATCTCCGGTACAACGCCCCCGTAGATCTTGTGCATCTGGGCCTGGGAGGCGATGCAGTCGGCCAGAACCTCCCGCCCATCACGCACCACCGCCACGGCGGTCTCATCGCAGGAGGACTCTATGGCTAGTATATTCATCTGATTGACCTCCTTAAAAGGATTCTTCCTTGGGTCTTCACTGGTCGGCCATTGGGTCTATGTCGCGAAAGTGCCGGGTCATGATGATGGCATCCTCTACCGGTTCCTGGTAGTAGTGTTTCCGGCGGCCCACTTCCTGAAACTCCAAGCCCTCATAGAGGGCAATCGCTGCCTGATTGCCGGCCCGCACCTCCAAGGTGAGGAAGGCCAGACGCTCTTGGGCAAACCGGCAGTAGACCTCCACCAAACGGCGGGCAATTCCCTGGCGGCGATAGGCGGGATTCACGGCCACGTTGCCGATGTAACCCTCGTCCAGTACCACATAGAGTCCCGCATAGCCCAGCACCTGCTCTGTGTCGCTCTCCGCCACCAGAAAGGAGGCTGTGTCGTTAAACAGTTCCTCCTCCAGCATGGCCTGGCTCCAGGGAACAGAAAAACACTGCCGCTCCAGCGCCGCCAGGGCGGGAATGTGGGAGCGGTCCATGGGTACGATTTTCACCTGCATGCTATCCCTTCGCCTCCCCCCAGCTTTTCCCGGCAGATGCCTCCGCCAGAAGGGGCACGGACAGCTGCGCCGCCCCCTCCATCTCCTCTCGGAGAAGACGCTTCACACCCTCAGCCTCCGCCTCTGGGCACTCGACGATCAATTCGTCGTGGACCTGAAGGACAAGTCGAGCCGTGTGCCCTTCCCGGAGGAGCCGATCCCGCACCCGGATCATAGCCACCTTCATAATATCCGCCGCCGTGCCTTGGATGGGCATGTTAAGGGCCACCCGCTCCCCAAAGGAACGCAGGTTAAAGTTGCTACTCTGCAGCTCCGGCAGCCAGCGGCGGCGGCCCATAAGGGTCTGCACATAACCGTCCCGCCGTGCCTGCTTCACAACATCATACATATAGGCCCGAACACCCCGGAAGGTGTCAAAATAGCGCTCCATATACTCTCCGGCCTCCCGACGAGTCACGCCGATGTCCTGCGCCAAAGAAAACTCTGAAATGCCGTAGACGATGCCGAAGTTCACCGCCTTGGCCCGGCGGCGCATTTCCCCGGTGACAGACTCCGGGGGTACACCAAAGACCTGGGCGGCGGTGCTGGTGTGGATATCCGCACCGCTCCGGAAGGCTTCCAGCATGGCCTCGTCCCCGGCGATATGGGCCAGCAGGCGCAGCTCAATCTGAGAGTAGTCTGCGTCCACCAGCACGTTTCCTGGTGCCGCCACGAACATATAGCGCATTTTTGCCCCCAGGGCTGTGCGGACAGGGATGTTCTGGAGGTTTGGCTCTGTGGAGGAAAGGCGGCCCGTGGCCGTCACCGTGTTCTGGAAACAGGTGTGAATCCGCCCATCTGGGCCGATGACTTTCCCCAGTCCCTCCACATAGGTGGAGTTTAGCTTCGCCAGTTGACGATATTCCATGATATAGTCGATGATGGGATGCTTACCCTGAAGCTTTTCCAGCACCTCCACGCTGGTGGAGTAGCCGGTCTTCGTCCTCTTCACTGGGGGCAGCCCCAGCTTTTCAAAGAGGATCACCCCCAGCTGCTGGGTGGAGTTGATGTTAAACTCCTCCCCTGCTAGGGCCAGAATCTCCCGCTGAATCTCGTCAATCCGTGTCTTCAGGTGGAGACCAAAGTCCTCCAGGGCAGTCCGATCCACTAGGAAGCCCGCTACTTCCATCTCCGCCAGCACCTGACAGAGGGGCAGCTCCACGGATTCAAAAAGCCTGTTCAGAGACAGATCCCGGAGACGCTTCGCCAGCAGGCCGTATAGGGCCTCAATCCAGGCACAGTGGCTGGCAAAGGCTCCCAAGGCCGGAGCTCGGTCTCCCAGCGGGGAGAAGGCATCGGGGGCCAAATAGGCCTTTGCCTGCAGAATCTCCTGCCCCGATTGGGCAAACTCTTGTGGGAAATACTGCACCGCTAGGCGCTCTAAGTGATAGCTTCCGTCTGTGGGGGCTAGGAGGTAGGCCGCCACGGCGGTATCAAACACAAACCCCTCTGCAGATAGTCCTTCGGACAGTAGTTCGCGCATCAGCTCCTTGACCTCATGGCTCACCTTCTTCACCCGGGGAGGTCGGCAGTCTCCCACTGGGCCAAAAGGGCCATGGCCCGATCGGGTTCCACAACCTCCTCCATGGTGCAGTCGCCTGTCAAGCAAGCACCGTCTCCGTCCCGGGGCCGATCCCCCTGGGGGGCATGAAGGCCCATTTCCGAAATCATGCGGGTAAACTCCAGCTCCAGAAACAGCTGATAGAGAGCCGCTTGATTCACAGGCTTTCGCAGGGTCTTCTCAAAATCCAAAGCTAGGGGTGCGTCCCGCCGGATGGTGGCCAGGTCATAGGACATCTCGGCCGCCTGGCGGCCCTCCTCCAGCTTTCTCCGCACCGCTGGCTTTACCTCCAGGGCATCCAGATCCTCATAGAGCTTGCCAAGGGAGCCGTAACGCTGAATGAGATCCGTCCCCGTCTTCTCTCCTA
>JAGFXS010000007.1 GCA_017861415.1 Bacillota bacterium | reverse complement strand
TGGTTTATTCAAATAATCCATAAACCTGCCGAACATTCTGAACAAATATTATGCCGTTGCCGGGCTTATCTATGTCCATTTCAGTACGAACGGCAGAGACCACCTTTTCAGCGATCTCGCTTTTTAAGATAATCAGCACTATCTCTTTTTCGGGTTCTATCTCCATGTTAAACAGCCTGCTGGTTTCATGAATGCCCGATCCTCTTGCGCTGATAATGGTGGCACCCTTGGCCCCAGCTTTGGTGGCAGCTTCCACGGCCGTTTCGCCCTTTCCCCGATCAACAATGATATAAACAGACTGATACATTGCGTTCTCCTCATCTCCAATATCCTGAAGGCCGCTGCAGCTGAGGCACTTAGTGCCGCACACACGGGCTACATCTCTGACAAAGGCAATGCCATGGTTCTGCTTTTGCAGCTTCAGTTCTTTGCTTAAATTCTCCAAAAACTTCAATCCAACAGACTCTTCCGCCACAAGAAATACAATTTCCTTCTTGACATCATTTAAGGCGAGCGCCTCCAGAAGGGGATTTTTAATTGTCCCCCTCCCGAGCAATATGGTACCGCCGGAAAGCCCATATTTTCTTGCCGCGTGCAGCACTCTGCTTCCAACGTTTCGGTTAACGATGACACAGATAAATATGATATTTTCCATATTAGGCGTCATGTTCAAGTCCTCCTTTTCTGGACTTAAATTTGTAGATGAGACCCAAGATTTGCAGCGCAATCAGCGGGGTCAGGGCCACCATGGCTATGATACCGAAACCATCTAACAGCACATCCGCCCCTTCAATACAAGCGGCCGCCCCCTGGGCAAAGGCCAGAATGAAGGTGGTTGTCATAGGCCCAGATGCCACCCCGCCGGAGTCGAAGGCGATACCCACAAAGAGCTTTGGCACCATATATGACATGGCCAGCGCGATGATATACCCCGGCAGCAGGTAATGCCAAAGCTTCAGCTCAGGAATCAGGATGCGGATCATTGACAGGGCAACAGAGACCCCTACGCCCATGGCCAGAGCAATCAGAACCGTTTTCCGCTTGACGTAGCCGCTGGTCACATTTTCAATTTGGTTTGTCAGTACATAGACAGCAGGTTCGGCCAGTATAGTGACCAAACCCAGAACAAATCCAATCACAATGAGTAAAGTCTTATTCTCCATGGAGGCAATTTGCGCCCCTACAATGGTGCCTACCTGCATAAATCCGGCGTTCACCCCGGTAAGGAACAGAACTAATCCGATAAAGGAATATAACATGCCGATCAGAATTCTATTCCTAGCTTTTGGGGTCAATTTGAAGACGGACTTCTGGCCAATTAAGAAAATAATAAGTATCGGCAGCAGTGCCAGGAAAATTTCAGATGCCACAACAGGTAGCTTATGAATAAAGGGAGACAAAATGGTTCCGGAATTGGTGCCTGACACATCAATGGTGCCTGTGATTTTATCCGCCCCGCTGATGATGTTCATAATCATAACGGATATGATGGCACCTGTGGACGTGATGGCCACAAGGCCGAAGCTGTCCTCTTCAGAAGCCTCAGAATCCTTTTTCAGCCCGGACACGCCCAGCGCCAAGGCAAGGATGAAGGGCACCGTCAGGGCTCCCGTGGTGGCGCCAGATGCGTCAAAGGATATGGATAAGAACTCCGGCGACGTAAAAATAGCAAGAATTAAAATAATACCATATAGTACCGTTAGCATTTTGTGCAGGGAAATGTTGTAAACGATTCTAACCAGTCCCAAAGACAAAAGCAGCGCGATGCCAACAGAGACAATGATCACAATGACCAGCTTAGACACCAATCCTGAGGTAACAGCATCCACCTGACCCGCCAAAATGTGCAGGTCTGGCTCGGCAACAGAGATGAAGAATCCCAGCAATATGCCGACGATTACAACAATCCACACTTTATTGGATTTGGCAATGGCGGAGCCCATCTGCTGACCAATTTTATCAAGCCCCAGTTCAACGCCCAGTAGGAAGATAGCCAGCCCAATGACAATCAGCAAAGAGCCAAGCAAAAACCGGATTAGCTGGTCCGGTTCCAGAGGGGTTAAGGTAAAGTTCAGAATCAGTACAAGCAGCACGATGGATACAACCGACAACATTGCTTCTTTTAATTTTTCAAAAATTATACTCAAATAGGGTTCACTTCCTCCACTTATTCCGTATTTTCAAAGCCCATTTCCATTGGGTTAGGTTTATTCCCCCTTTCATTAGGTTACCATATTTGTTAGCTTATTTATTTTAATTGTACATGATTTCATCAAAAGCCACAATAGTTATACTAAACAAACTTTAGAGCTATCGTATAGCTTGTACGCGGAGGGCCTCTTCAAGATCTCTCGAACCTCTCCAAGTTTCATGCGCCAGAGAAGATACGGTCAATTCATCAAGAGGCGTTCGATCATCTTGACTTTCCGCCCGCACCGTTTTACAATGTTAATTATATTATATTTTAGTGGTGATAACATTGACAGTTTATGGCTATGCACGTATCTCCGTGGATGAGGAACTGGATAAAGACAATACTTCCATTGAGCACCAGTGCGCCATCATTACAGATTACGCAAAGCGGAACTTCCCCGGCGCAGCGCTGGAGCTGTTTCAGGATCGTGACCGCTCTGGCTACACCTTCGAGCAGCGCCCCG
This sequence comes from Bacillota bacterium, assembly GCA_017861415.1. Classification (GTDB taxonomy): domain Bacteria; phylum Bacillota; class Clostridia; order Oscillospirales; family Oscillospiraceae; genus Evtepia. The sequence goes on along the minus strand of JAGFXS010000007.1, from coordinate 14,616 downwards.
CATATCAGACCATGCGCCGCAGACTGATGGCGGGTGACGCAGCTATCCTAATGGTTAAAGATTTCTCCCGGTTTGCCCGCCGCAATTCCCGCGGTCTGGTAGAGCTAGAAGACCTGCGGGATGCCGGCGTGAGGATCATCTCCATAGGAGACAACATTGATTATCCCACTGAGGATGAGTGGCTGCAAATTCAGTTTCGCTTTCTTCTGAACGAAATGCCGGTCACCGATACCTCCAAGAAGGTACGCAGCATTGTGTCTCACCGTCAGCAGAGTGGCAATTGGCTTTGCGCCGTACCCTATGGTTATTATGTGAAAAATTGGTCGGCCAAAACCATTGAGGTAGAAGAAACCGCGGCCGCCATTGTCCTAAAAGTCTATGAGCTATATCTCGATGGCTGGGGATACAAAAAAATCGCCAATTGGCTTACGGAGCAGGCCATTCCCACGCCGCGAACCCTGGAAAACGAACGCCGCCTAGCGGCGGGAGAAACCGTCAGACGCGAGGCCAAGCCCCAGTGGAGTATTGCCACTGTACAGGGAATCCTAACCAATGATTTTTATATAGGCACCCTGCGCCAGCATAAATACCAGCGCACCAAAATCAATGGCAGCGACCGCAAAACCGAGAATGCGGAGCAGTTTGTCTTTGAAAACCACCACCCCGCCATTATTACGGAGCAGCAGTTTACCAAAACGCAGGAGCAGATGAAGCTGCGCACCAAAAGCAATTATCGCGGGGTAAAGAAATACGAAAATAATTATTCGGGATTGCTTCGGTGCGGGGACTGCGGCGCCCCCATGTTCTCCATGAGCCGCCCAGATCTCAAACCGGCCTACACCTGCGGAACCTACCACCGCCGGGGCACCGCCGGTTGTTCCTCCCACCATATCCGGGTGGATCTGCTGGATGACCTTTTAAAGCGGTATATCCGACTGGTGCGGGACAATGCCTCAGACATGGTGTCGGCCCTGCAGAAAACCATTGATGAATCCCCCTCCTCTCTGGCCCAGAACCGGAGTCTGGTAGACCTCCTTGAAAAGGAACTGGAGGAGGTCAAGCAGCAGCTCAAATCCACCAAGAAGCAGAAGATCCGGGAACTTACCCTTCATCCCGGGCGGCAGGGGCAGCTGGATGAAATCTATGGCGAAATCGAGGAGGAACTCTCTCTCCGCATGGAAGGACTGAAGAACCAGTTGACCCTAGCCATCCAGAAAAACAATGCCATTGCACAGTCGAATCGGAAGGCAAAAACCGTCCTGTCGGTTTTTGATGATATCCTTACCAAGCCTTCTCTGGCGAAAACGGACATTGAGCTAATTGTTGACGAAATCCGCATCTTTGAGAGTCATGTGGATATCAGGCTTAAAGCCGACATTGACAGCCTACTTCGATGTACACCCCGACAGGCTTCCCTGGAGGAAGCTGTCAGCGCCGCCATGTCAAAGGGAGCAGTGCCTGCAACTTTTGAGTCTGATATCATGGACAGCTTACAGGAAAGCCTCGTTCAGTCCAGCATCCGCCGGGTGGACAAAGTTTTTGAAATCAATGTTATCAGCAGTGGTGACCCGCTGGAAATCTATACAGACAAAGAAGGCGGCGTCATCTTTAAGAAATATTCCTTGATGAGCGGTCTTGGGGAATTCGCCGCCCAGCTCTGCGATACCCTCCACAAGACCACTGGCCGCACCGTGGTCATCACCGACCGGGACAACTGCATCGCCGTGGCCGGAAGTGCCAAGCGCGCGCTCACCGACAAGCGCATCTCTCCCCAGCTGGAGCAAATTATGGAGGGACGGCAGATCTATCAGCACCATCGAGATAACGCCCCCGTCGCCGTCTGCGAGGAGTCCGACGGCTTCTTTCTGGAAACCGCGGCCCCTATCCTCACCGACAGCGACCCCATGGGCTGTGTGATCTTCTGCGGCCCCCGCGACAACCTCAACTCCGATGAAATTGAGGTGAAGCTGGCGCAAACCATTGCCGGCTTTCTGGGGAAGCACATGGAGGCCTAACCCACCGAAAACACCCATGGTTCACAGGCATAGCGTCCTGTAAATCATGGGTGTTTTTTGTTCTTTATTCCGCCAGATAGGCCTCAAAACCGCTGCTGAACCATTCCTCACCATCTTCGCCAATGAAAAGCCCTTCCACGCCGGGTATGGACTCCACCAGCGCCAGCCCATCCTCGGGCCCCAGCAGCAGACAGGTGGTGGTTAGGGCATCGCCCTGGGCAGAATTATCAGAGACGATGGTCACTGAGGCAAGCCCCCGGTTTGCAGGGAACCCGGTGAAGGGATCCATAATGTGATGATAGCGCACGCCCTCGTACATAAAATACCGCTCATAGACTCCCGCCGTCACCACGCTTTTCCCCGTAGCAGACAACACATACCGTGCACTGCCCTCTGTATCAAAGGGGTCCTGCACGCCGATGCGGAAATTGGTTCCGTCGGGCCTTCCGTTAATCAGAAGAATGTTGCGACCCAGATCGATGATGGCGTGCTCTACGCCCCGCTCCAAGAGAAATTCCTTCACTTTATCTGCAATGTAGCCCTTGGCGATGGCGCCCAGATTGGCCTTCATTCCCTGATGGGAGAGAAAGGCTCGTCCATCCTCTACCAGCAGCCATTCCGAGGAGACAAGGGGCATGGTATTTGACAGTTCCTCTTCCGTGGGGTAGTGCCCGGTACCGTCCCGAATGTTCCAAAGATCAATGAGTGGGCCGGTGGTCACGTCAAAATAGCCTCCGGATAGGGTCCAATATTCCTTGGCCTTTGTCAGCACTTCTTCGCATTCCGGGGATATCTCCACCCAATCCAAACCCGCCGCCTTTGCCAGCCGGTCCAAATCGCTGCCCGCCCGCTCCACACTGAGCAGGTTTTCCAGCCGATTGATCTCCTCCATGGTCTGGGTTAAAAGTTCCTCATTGTTAGCCTCTTCCCCGCCGTATAGGGTAATATTAATTACGGTATCCAGCATATAGCTGGTTCTGGTAACGCCCTGATTTTGGGCAGTCTCTCCGCAGCCGGAGACTGATAACAGCAGAAGCAGCACAGGCACAAAATACAGAATCCGTTTCATGGATTTTCTCCGTTTCTTTATTTCCCTGCCCGAACTTCCCTCACAGAAACCCTCAGCAAAGGGCTAAGCTTATCCTTTTGTCATGGGCAGCATACGAGAAACATTATACTATGCCCCATGGGGACATGCAATATTTTTCCCCCTGCAGCATAAGCATTTCCCATTGGAGGTGCCTGCCATGAGGAAGTTCCTTCGTCCGCTTCCCGCCCTGCTCCTTCTGGGCTTCGGCGCTTTGCTGATTCGCTACCCTCAAGAGAGTGCGACGGCCGCCAGAGAGGGCCTTGCCATCTGCACAGAGGTCATCATCCCCTCTCTCTTTCCCTTTTTCGTATTCTCCTCCCTGTTCATCAGCCTGGGGCTGTCCCATTCCGCGGGACGAGTTCTGGGCCCCCTGATGGCCCCCCTTTTCCGAATGCGTGGAACCTGCGCCGCGCCCCTGCTCCTGGGCTTGGTGGGCGGCTATCCCGTGGGACTGCGCACCGCCGCTATGCTCCGGGAGGCGGGTGAGTGCAGTTGGGAGGAGGCCCGACGGCTGTCCGCCTTCTGCAATCTCTGCGGCCCTGGCTTCCTTCTCAGTGTAGCGGGGGTAGGCGTTTTCGCCTCCAAAGAAGCGGGTTTTTTTCTGCTTTGTACTCATTGGGCCGCCGCCTTACTGGTGGGGCTGATCTATCGTCCCCGCCGCAACACAGAGATGAGCACAAAGGCCACACCCCTGCCTTTGCCCAATCATTCTGCCAGCTTTTCGCAGGAATTCCCCAACAGCGTGAGGGATTCCTTCACATCAACCTTGAATGTTTGCGCCTTTGTCATTCTTTTTACCGTACTGATTCGCCTGATGCAGACTTCAGGTCTGCTGCCCATGGCGGCAGGGTTTCTTTCTGGCCTATTTCCGGATATTTTGTCTCCTGCCCTCTGCCAAAGCCTACTCATTGGAATCTTTGAACTCTCCACCGGGGTCTGCTCCCTGTCCGAAGTGGGCGCCACTCCGCTGGCGCTCCCTGTGGCTTCCTTCATCATGGGCTGGGGCGGGCTGTCGGTCCACTGCCAATCTCTCCCTTTTTTGGACCGTCTGACAGACAGCCGCGCCCCATATTTTACAGGAAAACTCCTCCATGGCCTGTTAGCGGCTTGCCTTACCGCCGTCTTGGCTCCCGTTCTCCTGCCCGCAGGCATTACCCCGGCTCCGGCCTTTCTGGAGGCAACCCTCCTTGGAAGCACTCCCCTGCTCGCCCTGCTTCATCAAGAGCTTGTGGCCCTTTGGGGCCTTTCGGGTGTAATCATCCTCTTCCACCGGCGGAAAAAAGTGCTTGTGAGTGGTCTGCCCTTGCAGTATAATGAGAACAGACATTGAGCATTTCGGCATTTGGGCCGTCTGGAGGAGTCTATCATGCTGTTTTCCAACAAGATACCGCCCCGGTGCAGCTACTGTAGCCGTGGTATCCCTTCGGGCAACAAAATCCTCTGTATCAAAAAAGGGGTCATGGTTCCCGAGGACTCCTGTGACAAGTTTCGTTACGACCCATTAAAACGCGTGCCGCCTCGTCCGGCGGTTCCCGATTTTAGTCGCCTGAAGGATGATGATTTTAAACTGTAAAATTCTTCACTGCTTAAAATTTTATAACTAGTGTCACGAAGAGAGAATCCTGCCGCGTCTGCGGACCTAGGATTCTCTCTCTGCATTTATGAAAATGACAGTATTTCCCGAGTGAGTTCAGCTGTTAATTTATCTACGCCTTTGAAATCTACGTGGGGATGGTAGAGGGCCTCCATCTGGTCATGGAAAGCCTTTGCCCCTCGAAGCTCGCGGATCCCGTCCTTCACCAACTCGTCTGCCATGCGGTTGGAAAAGCGCAGCTTGCTCCGATGCTCCTTCAGCAGCTCGCGGTCTGCGATGGTATCCATACGAATTCGGCGATAGGGTCTTTTTCCCAGCGTTTCTCCGCCTACTGTCGTCACAAAGGCAAGGGAAAGCTCCGGTATCAGAATGTGGGCAAGCTTTTCAGGATCTTCTCCCAAGGGGCAGACCACCAGATCGTATCCCGCCACCAGGGCACCCTCCCTGATTCGATTGAGCATGACAGAGGCTAGGCCGCAGCTCTCTTGAAGCTCGTAAACCCGCTTACATTGACTGTACACAGTTTCATGGAGGGACAGAATTCCCTCACAGGTAATTCCACTCAGGAATCTGCGGACCTCCTTACCATGTCCTCCCACCTTTTTCCGAAGTTCCCGGGACAAAATGCCATCCGCCCGCTTTTCCGCCTTAGAGATGGCGGTATTGGTCAGAAAAACCTGTTCTCCCTTTCTCCGAATCTCTCGCGCCGCCCGGAGACATTGATAGGCGCGGGTGTAACAACTTTTATATGCCTTGGTCAATCTTACCAGCTCTTCACCGCTGCTACGCAGCGCTTTTCTATCGTAATATTTCCCCAGGTTGATGTAATGCCCCAGTGCCCCGGGGTAAGAAGGTTCTATCACATGGGGCGATGTGCCGTCTACCATGGCAATCGCCTTTTCCGGAATTAGGATCCCATCCAGAGAGTCTGGGTCCCCCGAACAAATGATGTACTCTACGGCAAAGCCAGCTTCCTCCAGCTTCTGCCCTACTTTTCTCATCAGTGTAGATTTTCCGCAACCCGGTCCACCTTTCAGCACATAAAATGCTGCTGCTCGGCTCTCCTCAATCAATTCATCATACAGTGAAAAAAAGCCATCCCCCGAATTTGCCCCCAAAAAATAGGCAATTGACCCGTCCTGTTGCACCATTGCTGTTCCTCCAATCTATGTATTGGTCTTTATCCAGCTTATGATGCACCTCTCCAACAGGTACGTCTTTTGATCATGTTTTTTCCGTAATCCCCTCCTCTCTCGCTTTTAAATCCAGTCTTCTAAGATATCTCGGAGGGTACAAGGTGTCACCGCATTCCGGTACAGCAAATCGCCCAGTTGTGTAATCCTTGCACTGTCCACGGTTAAGTTTGAAAAACGTCCGTACTCACCTGTCTCCAGCAGGGTCACCTGTATTCCGTAGGCTTCACAGGTAACCGCTGTATCAATATCCTGAATCAGTATTTTGTACTCACAGGTTATAGGTCGTTCGCTGTCAGGCTGCGCTGTTTTCGTTCCAATCAACAGTTCCCGCATATACTCAAACCTTTCTCTGTTTTTTGTGAGGTATTCTTATTCTATTCGATAAAAAGTGGTTTGAAAAGGGTTTTCCATCGACATAAAACTAATGAGTTCGACAGGTTTTTCCACCTTTCCACGGGCTTCCTCGTTTTCTTTTCTCGACAATCTCTAAATTGGTGAAGTATGTCGAGCCCTTTTACTATTTTCCTGTTCATTCCATTTGCCTTGCTTCGCTTTTCCAAACCTCGCCCGTACTCACCCTTCGTTATTGCGAGTCTTAAACATATAAATACCATGGTAACACTATGTATTAATAGTTTTTATTCACGTTTCTACTGCCAGATCCCCTCCTTTCCGGGGGCATCCGCGTAAAACCCGTTTTAATACTTGCAAAGATTGGACATGTTTTGTATAATGTCGTGGTATCTAGTTTTCCAGCCTTTCAAGGGTGCTCCCTACGGATGACCCTTGCTACCACTACTTGTTAAGGGGGATTCTACTCTATGAGTGCATATGCACGAAACAATCAAAGCCCCGGAAACCGCACGAAGTTATATGTAATTCTGGGCGTTCTTATTGCCATTGCAGTCGCCGTCATCATCATTATTGGCAACGGCGTGCTGGAGCGGCCTGTGGCCGCGGTCACCATCGGCGAAGAGACCTTCAACTCCGCTGAGCTGGGCTTTTATTACACCAACGTCTACGACGACACCAACAGTAATGCCCAGATGTATGCTAACTTCGGTATGTCCCACCCCGAGGGTTACGATCCTTCCAAGAAACCCGCCGATCAGATGTATGACGAGGAGAAGCAGATCACCTGGCACGGGCATTTCCAGGACCTGGCTGTCGAAGCCCTGCAGGAAACCAAGATTCTTCTGGATCAGGCAGCTGCTGCGGGATATACCCTCTCTGAAGAAGGCTTGGCCCAAGTGGAAACCCAGATGGGCTATCTGAAATCCAGACTGGCCTACAACAGCGTTCTCACAGGTTACAGCGAAAACACTTGCTTAAAGCTCATCTATGGTCAACATATGACCATGAAGCTCATGCGGGAGTGTATCACCAACAATGTCTTGGCCTCAGAATATGCCACTCATTATATGGATCAGCTCACTTATACTGACGAGCAAAAGAACACAACATATGAGAGCATGAAGGATAATTTGGATTCCTACGATTACCGGCTGGCCTTCATTGCCGCAACGCCCCAGACTGATGTAGATGAAAAGGGCGAGGCGAAGGAACCCACGGAAGAACAGACCGCAGCTGCCATGGTCGCCGCAAAGGCTGCCGCAGAGTCTATGGTTTCCCAGGTGAAACGCGGCGCTGACTTTAACACCGCCGCCATGGCCACTGTCGCCGAGGCAGACCGTGAAAAGTTCTCCGACCCCGAGTACAACCATTTTGCGGATGCTCTAGGCTCCTCTTTGAACAGTGTTTATGGCAGCTGGCTGAAGGATTCTGCCCGTAAAGCCGGCAATGTGACCCTTGTGGAGTCTAGTGGCTCCGGCTACTATGTGGTGCAGTTCTTAAACCGTGAGCGCCGGGACAATTCCTATGAAACCGTGGATGTCTGGAGTGTCGCCGTCACTGCAGCCACCACTGAGACTACCGACGATCAGGGCAACACCACCGCCGCTCCCACCGAGGAGCAGCTGACCGAGGCCCGCACCAAGGCTGAGGCTATCCTTTCCGGATGGAATGCCATGGGCAGCACGCTGGAGGAAAGCTTCCTGTCCCTGGCTGATTCCTATCCCAACGATGAGAATGTAGCGGTTTCCATTCTTAACAAGTCTTCCCGCAACACCTATGAACCCGCCTTTGACAAGTGGGCCTTCTCTCTGGACACCCCCCTCAACGACAGCACCATTCTGGAGATGACAGATTCCACCGGCAATGTAACCGGCTACCGTGTGGTATACCTCAATGCTTTCGGCCTGCCCCGCTGGGAAGCCGCCGTACTAAATAACCTTCGCCAGAATGACTATACAATGTGGTTTGGAAAGCTCGAGGCAGAGTATCCCATCACAAAAGAGAGTGGCTACTCTGAGATTGGCCTGTAAGGCTAATCCCCTTGCGTACCACGCCCCGCAGCACAAAAAGGTGCTGCGGGGCTTTTAGTTTCCTATTAAAAGAAGTAGAGGGTTATTTTTTACTCAGCATATAGCGCTCAATCGGAGGACTGATATCCGAATAATATTTCCCTCCTTCGGCAAACTAAACCGAAAGGAGGCGTTTCCATGTCTGAGGAAAATCGAAAACGCCGGGCTGCCTTGCTGGCCGGCGGCGCCGCGGGCCTAGTCAATGGATTCTTTGGCGGCGGCGGCGGTATGGTGTTGGTCCCCCTGTTCATTCGCCGATGCAAACTGTGTCAGCAAAATGCCTTCGCCTCATCCGTGGCCGTTATCCTCCCCCTTTGTGTTCTCTCTGCATCCATTTACCTCTACCACGGGAATTTAAACCTTGCCACTGCGGCACCATACTTGGCCGGCGGTCTGGTGGGCGGACTCATAGGCGGCAAAATATTTCACAGGGTCTCTATGGTTTGGCTGCGGCGGCTCTTCGCCCTGCTAATCTTGTATGGGGCTTTTCGCTCCCTTTGCGCATGACCTGGGGCCTTGCCTTTGCCGTGGGGTGCGCTACGGGGATTCTCTCCGGCTTTGGGGTGGGGGGTGGTACCCTGTTGCTGATTTATCTCACCGCCTTCGCCGGCCTTCCTCAGCAGGAAGCGCAGGGCATCAACCTGATATATTTTCTGCCTGCCGCCCTTACCGCCCTGCCCTCCCACATGAAACATCATTTTGTAGACTGGAAAGCCGTCATCCCCGCTGTCATCGCCGGGCTCATTTTCTCCGGATTGGCAGCCTGGTTCTCTAACGGCCTAGATATGACCTTGCTCCGAAAGATTTTCGGTGTGTTTCTCCTCATCGTCGGAATTTCTGAGCTTTTTCCCCGCGCTACGTCCAACAGAAAGGAAATCCCCACAGAGAAACGTTCCTAAAGCAGGAACATTTCCCCGTGGGGATTTCTATGTAAAGCCTTAATACCTGTCAAATAAGAGGTGCAAAAATTCGTAATACATCCTGGAACATACGTACAACCACATTGGCGCGGTAATCCTTTTCTTTGATAAGCCGGCAGTGGTTCAGCGTCTCCAGAAAATCCTCCTTCACCTGCTGCACCGCCCGACTCTGATACAGCCACACACCGCACTCAAAATGCAAATACAAACTGCGAAAATCCAGATTCACAGTACCCACCGTGGCGATTTTGTCGTCACTGACAAAGTTTTTTGAGTGAATAAACCCTTCCTCATACTCGTAGATCTGTACCCCCCCTTGGATCAGCGCACGATAGTAGGAGCGCCCTACAAACTGCACCAGCGGCTTGTCCGGGATCCGCGGAGTGGTGATCCGCACATCAACGCCGCTTTTCGCCGTGAGGATCAAGGCAGAAATGATACTGTCATCTAGAACAAGATAGGGTGTGGTGATGTAGAGATAGTCCTGAGCCTTCTCTATGATGCGCAGGTACACATGCTCCGAGACGTTTTCCGTATCCATAGGGCTGTCACTGTAAGGCTGCACCAGGCCGTCATGGGGTACCCAACAGCCTTCCTCTTGATAAGGCAGATAGTCTTCATAGGGCTCCGTCCTGCCGTCCAGAAGACTCCACATCTCCAAAAACATCACCGTGAAGCTCCAGGCAGCATAGCCCTTTACCATGATTGCCGAATCTTTCCAATGCCCAAAGCGAACCTTGTTGTTAATATACTCATCTGCTAGATTGATGCCTCCAGTAAAGGCCACCTTGCCGTCGATGGAGAGAATTTTCCGGTGATTCCGGTTATTCTGCACTGTGGTCAGCAGAGGCCGGAAGGGGTTAAACACATGGCACTTGATCCCCATAGAGCGCATAATCTCCGGGTAGCTTTTGGGTAGTAGGAGGAAGCAGCCTAGATCGTCGTAGACCAGCCGGACATCCACCCCTTGGGCGGCTTTTCGCTTTAATATGTCCAAAATAGCGTCCCACATGACCCCTTCGGCCACAATAAAATACTCTAGGAAGATATACCGCTCGGCCCGCTCCAACTCCCGTAGGATCGCCTTGAAGGCTTCTTCACCCATGGGGTAGTACTCGGTCTGGGTGTGCTTGTAGACGGGAAAACCGTTGTATTTTTGCAAGTATCGGATATCCGACTTATGGTCCGGCGCCTCCTGTAGAGCCTCCTCATAGCTATCCTCCAGGAGACGAAAGGCATACTTCCCATCTTTTTCAATCTGGTCCAGCTTCTTTTGCAGACCTTTGGTGGCCATCTGGGCACTAAACAGCCAATAGAGCAGGCCACCGAATATAGGGAAGAGGAGAATGAGGAAAATCAAGGACAGTTTATACGCACTCTTGTTCTGCCGGGTCAATACATGAAAGGCAGCCAACACACTAATCACTGTCAGCACGACCTGAAGGATCATGGACTGCCGGCTGTTAGATAGCACCGCGTAGAGAATAAATGCCAGCTGCAGCAGAATCATCATAATGGTTGCAGCCCGATGCCACAGCAGTATGTGGAAGCGTTTACGCGTCATCTCTCTCAATCCGCTCAAAGTTCCTCCGTCCTTTCTATGCTTAGTTCAGCCGGCAGTTCTTAGCGATGGATATCCTATCCCCACAATATATTATCCCCTGTGACGAAGAAAGCCCGCAGCCTTGATGGCCTCCATGACAAAGACGGGGGTTAAAATCAGGGCCAGTGCGGTGAAATACAGGCTACCGGGCAAAGCAATCAGGTTAAAGGGCACACGCAAGGGGGTAAAGGCCACCAGTAAGGTAAGCACCAAGGAGCCCAGGGCAGCCAGATTCAGCTTGCTATTGGTAAAGAATCCGGTGGCAAACAGGGAGCGATTGGAGCGCATATTGAAAGCATGGGCCACCTGAGAGAGCGCCAGAACCAAAAAGGCCATAGTCTGACCACCTGCCAGCTGCCCCGTCACCTCAACACCCTGGCGGAAGGCGATCAGAGTCAATATGCCGAACATTAGTCCCTGAAGGATGATTTGCACGCCGAAGCCTTGGGCAAAAATGCCCTCTGTTTTGGATTTTGGTTTTTGGGTCATTACATCTTTTTCAACTGGTTCTACCCCCAAAGCCAGTGCCGGCAGAGAGTCCGTAACCAGGTTGATCCACAGAAGCTGCATGGAAAGCAACGGGGTTTTATGCCACAAAACCATGGCCACCAGCACCGCCAACACTTCACCGATATTGGTGCCTAAAAGGAAGCCTACCACCTTTTTGATGTTGGCATAAATGCCCCGACCTTCTTTAACCGCCTCAACGATGGTGGCAAAGTTATCGTCGGTGAGGATCATATCCGAGGCGCCCTTAGCCACATCGGTGCCGGTAATACCCATGGCGCATCCGATATCAGCCGCTTTTAGGGCGGGGGCGTCGTTGACGCCGTCTCCTGTCATAGAGACCACCTCACCCCGCTTCTGCCATGCCTTCACAATTCGGATCTTGTTTTCCGGGGATACCCGTGCATAGACAGAGATGTCCGTCACACGCTCCGCCAGCTCCTGATCAGAGAGGGCGTCGAGCTGAACGCCAGTCATCGCCAGATCGCCTTCCCTCAGGATACCCAGTTCCTTAGCGATAGCGGAGGCCGTTAATACATGGTCGCCGGTGATCATGACAGGGCGAATCCCCGCACCCCGGCAAACCTCCACCGCAGCCTTCGCCTCTGGCCGTGGAGGATCGATCATCCCCACCAGGCCCATAAAGTGCAAATCCCGCTCTAGCGTCTCCGGAGTAATTTCCCCGGGGAGCTCCTCAAGAACCCGGCAGGCCACTGCCAGCACACGGAGTGCATCAGCACTCATGGCCCGGTTTATCTCGGCTCCCTTGTCCACGTCACCACTGGTGCAACGTTCCGCCATGACGTCAAAGGCACCCTTGGTAATCACCACCAGCTTCCCGTCAATTTGGTTGACGGTGGTCATGAGCTTTCGGTCGGAGTCAAAGGGCAGCCCCGCCACCCGGGGGTAAGCCTTACCCAGAGCATCTTTCTCCATGCCGTGCCGGTGAGCTGCTAGGACTATGGCTGTTTCCGTAGGATCGCCGATGTGGATCTCACGATCCCCTTCAAAGGTCACGGAACCGTCGCAGCATAGGGTGGCACACTTCAGCAGAGTGGACATAGGCTCGCTGAGGGATTGGTCCATCGCCTCAAGGATGCCCTCCTCCTGGGCAAAGCCCTTCACCAGAGTCATACGATTCTGGGTGAGTGTTCCCGTCTTGTCAGAGCAGATCACCGAGGCGTTCCCCAAGGTCTCCACCGCGGGAAGCCGCCGAATGATGGCATTTCGCTTCACCATCCGCTGGACGCCGATTGCTAGCACAATGGTCACCGTGGCGGGCAGTCCCTCAGGAATGGCGGCCACTGCCAGAGATACTGCCGTCATGAACAGCTCCATGGGCGGCAGTCCATTTAAAAAGCCCACCACAAAGATTATGGCGCAGGCGGCAATGGCGATGATTCCCAGATACTTGCCCAGTTGGGCCAACTTCAGCTGGAGAGGAGTAAGACCGTCGCCTTCCCCTTCCAAAAGGCCAGCGATCTTTCCCATTTCCGTCTGCATTCCCGTTGCGGTGACCACAGCTGTCGCCGTTCCGTAGGTGATGCTACAGCCGGTGAATACCATGTTCACGCGATCACCTAGGGGTGCTTTCTCAGGAATCTCCGCCTGGGCAAATTTTTCACTTGGGACCGACTCACCGGTGAGTGCGGATTCCTCGCTTTTCAGGCTTACCGAGTGGAGCAGTCTGGCATCAGCGGGGATAAAGTCTCCCGCCTCCAGACGTATAATGTCTCCGGGCACCAAATCCTGGGCCTCAATGATCTGTTCCACCCCGTCCCGGATCACCCGGGCGTGTGGGGCGGATAGATTTTTCAGTGCGTCCAGCGCCCGCTCTGCCTTACTCTCTTGTACTACGCCCATGACAGCGTTCAGAACCACAATGAGTAGAATGAGCGCCGGCTCAAAAAACTCCCGGGGATTCCCCTCTATACAGGCAATGCCAAAGGAAATAGCCGCCGCCGCCAAAAGGATGAGAATCATCACATCCTTGAATTGTTCAAAAAATCGTGCAGCAATCGTTTTTTTCTTTTTTTCTTTTAGTCTATTTGGCCCGTAACGCTCCAACCGCTCACGAACTTCCTCACCTGAGAGTCCTGCTGCTTCTCGACTGTCCAGCTCACTCAGTACTGCTTCCTTGGTTTCCGCATGGTATTCCATGGTCTTTCCTCCGTAAATGAGTTTGTTGACTTCTATACAGGGTTCCCAAAGGATGAAAAATCATCCTTACACAACAAGAAACGCAGGAACCCACTATTCTAAGAGGTCTCCTGCGTTTTGATCGCTTTCAGCAAAGCCCAGGAGACCCTGGCCCGACTGTTTTACGAGGCACTTTCTAATTTTTCGCAGGTGAGGATGACACCACTCTCCAATTCAAAATTACGGGTTTTAACAATGTGTGATTTCCCCACACGGATTTCCTGCGTACCCACCTCGTTTGTCACATTGTTTGCCACATGGGCCTCAATGGTGAAGGTCAGATCGTAGGTATGGGCCGTCTCATCAATGTATTCTAGCCCACCGGGGCGGGAACCGGGTTTCACACTGTACACTCTGTCCTCATTCTCCTGCGCTCCCATAGAGACCACCTGTCCAGGAAGCATCTCTCCGTTTGCCATCAGTTGGTCAGGAAGTGCAATGCCCTGAAGGGCCTCATAGACCTCGGCCTCCACGCCGTACACCTTCACCGTATAACGAAGATTCATAGCATCTCCGCCGTCACCACCGCCGTTGTCCTTCAGCTTGCCCACCAGCACAACGGCTGCCGCAATCACTACAATCAGCACCAACAGGTCGATGACGTTGATTCTGCCGAAGATTCTTCCTTTTGCATCCATTAGTTTCATTGTTCAGCCTCCATTGCTTGACCCAAACGCTCTTATTATTGTATAATAATTTCTAATATTTCACAAGTCTTTTTTGGGAGGTCCTGCATGAAAGTCATTCATTTGATCAGTGGTGGCGACACGGGAGGTGCAAAAACCCATGTGCACTCCCTTCTCTCCCGCCTTAGCAGCCAGATCGGCATAACCATGGTCTGCTTTGTGGACGGCCCTTTTGTAGCGGAGGCACGGGCTCTGGGTATTCGTACCGAGGTATTTAAGGGAAAGAACCTTCCGCGTACTCTGCTCCGTCTGGAGGCTCTCATCCGACAGGAGGGCTATGATCTGATTCATTGCCACGGTGCCCGGGGCAATATGATCGGCGCCATGCTTGCCAGTCGGCTGCGCCTTCCCACCGTTTCCACTGTTCACAGTGATTACCGTCT
>JAGFXS010000071.1 GCA_017861415.1 Bacillota bacterium | reverse complement strand
TTCCGGCATATTTATGATGGGTCTTCTGCTGGTCCTGGGGGAGCCTGTCCTGCGCCTTTTAAAGGCCCCCGCTTTGGGGGAGTCTCTCATTTATCTGCGTATCTGTGCCGTAGGACTACTCCCTGTGTGCGGGTACAATGCCTTGGCGGCTATGATCCGGGCGGTGGGAAACTCCAGGAAGCCTCTGAATTTTATCCTTGTGACCACCGTGGTAAATATCGTCTTAGATACGTTGTTCATGGGAATCTTCCGCTGGGGCGTGGCCGGGGCGGCCTGGGCTACTGTAATCGCCCAGAGCATCAGCTTCCTAGTGGCCCTTTTCTATGTTCTTGGAAATCGAGAGCTATTTGCCTTGCGCTTGGGGGGATTGTATCTCAAAAAGGATAAACTTATCCACATGCTGCGCCTGGGAATACCCAGCGCGGTGCAGATGACCTTGGTGGGCTTTTCCTGGCTGACCATGACCTTCTTAGTCAACGGATACGGGGTGGAGGCCTCCGCCGCCAGCGGAATTGCGGCGAAAATCAGGGAGGTGTCCCAGCTCTTTACTGTGGGGATGGGGGCTGCTGCGGGCACCATGGTGGCACAATGCCTGGGGGCTGGGGATTTTAGCCGGGCAAGGAATACCGTTCACATTGCCATGCGGATTGCCATCGGGGTGTCTTTGGTGGTCATCCTGCTGGTGGAGCTGACGGCACCCCAACTGGTGTCTCTCTTTAATCCCAATGCCGAGACAGCATACTGGGCGGTTCAAAATCTGCGAATCGAGGTGCTGGCCCAAGTGTTTTACGCCAGCTTTATGGTGTACAATGCTCTGGCCATTGGTGCGGGGCACACCATGTTTGTCTTGGGATCTAGCATCATGAACAGCATCATTGTCCGGCTGGCCCTTGCGGTGTTGCTGAACCATTATATGGGTCTTACGGGAATTTACTGGGCCTGCATGATCGCCCCCGCCAGCTCTGTGCCCTTGGGCTATATCTATGAGCGCGCCGGGCGCTGGAAAAAATCCCTTGCTAAGGAGACAGTCGGGACAGGGCGGACCGAGTCGGGCGGCGTTATAGAGGCAGAATCGCACACCAGAGACAATGAAGCATAGAAAAAAGGATCTATTCATTAAGAATAGATCCTTTTTGATGGCGGAAAACGGCGGTTACTTCATCAGCAGGTAGAGGATGGCCTTCTGGACGTGGAGGCGGTTTTCTGCCTCGTCAAAAATTTCATCGGAATGAGCTTCAAAGACGTCAGCGGTGATTTCCTCCCCCCGGTGGGCGGGGAGGCAATGCTGCACCATAGCGCCGGGATTGGCCAGGGCCATGATGGAAGCGTTCACCTGAAAGCCTTCAAAGGCAGCCCGTCTGGCGTGGGCTTCATCCTCTTGGCCCATGGAAGCCCAAACGTCGGTGAAGATTACGTCGGCGCCCCGGGCGGCGGAGGCGGGATTGTCGGTGAGGGTAAAGAGAGTTTCGGGGCAGGAGTGGGCAAAAGCGAAGTCCAGCACTGTCTCATCGGGACGATACTGAGGAGGGGTAGCCACAGAGACGTGCATGCCGCAAAGTAGGCCACCTACAATGATGGAGTTTGCCATATTATTCCCATCGCCGATGTAACATATCTTGAGGCCTTCCAGCGCACCCTTCCGCTCTCGGATGGTGAAGAGATCAGCCAGTACCTGACAAGGGTGGGCTAGGTCCGTGAGACCGTTGATGACGGGCACGTCGGCATATTTGGCCAGGGTTTCCACCTCTTCCTGGTCGTAGGTGCGGATCATAATGCCGTCACAGTACCGGGACAATACCCGGGCAGTGTCCTGGGGAGGTTCGCCTCGGCCGATCTGACTGTCCTTGCCGGAGAGATAGATACCGTGTCCGCCCAGCTGGTAGATACCCGTTTCAAAGGATACCCGGGTTCGGGTGGAGTTTTTTACAAAGATCATGGCCAGGGTTTTGCCGGCTAAGTACGGGTGGGCGATACCGGCCTTCTGTTTCTGTTTTAAATCCGCCGCCGCGTCCAAAATCTCCGTGATTTCCTGCCGACTAAGGTCCAGCAGTTTGAGCAGGTCTTTTTTCATATTGTCAAGCTCCTTCCAGCAAAACACTGCTGAGTATGAGGAGGCCGCGATCCAGCTCCTCCTTGGTGACAGTGAGGGGGGGTGCTAAAAGCAGGCCGTCCTGAGCGGGAAGGCATAGAAGTCCCTGCAAAGACAGTTGTTCGGCAATGCTGACAGCATCACGATTTCCCAGAAGAGGGAGCCCCACCAGTAGGCCCAGACCTCGGTGAGGGCCAAAAGCAGACAAGTGGAGAGTCTCAATGCCGCTGCGCAGATAATCCCCCTTTTCCCGGATTCCAGCTAAGGTGTTTTCGTTGAGGAAATCCAAAAGGGCTCTGGCTCCGGCACAGGACACCGGATGACCGCCGCTGCCCCCTTGGGGAAGCAGCTCTCGGCAGCGGTTGCTCACCAGAAGGCCACCAAAGGGCAGCCCTCCGGCAAGGCTGCTGCCGAAGGAAACTGCATCAGGCAGGATGCCGTACTGCTGGAAGGCGAAAAGGCTGCCGCAGCGTCCGGCACCTGTTTGCACCTCATCCACAAGAAGAAGCCAGTCCTGCTCTGCGCAGAAGACCGCCAGAGCGTGGATAAAGGAACGGGGCAGGGGCTCCAGGCTTCCGCCAATCTGAACCAGCTCCAGGAGGACGGCGCAAACGTCTTTATCTCCGGCGGCGCGGATGGCGTCCATGTCCGCCTCTATCCGGCGGTAGCCATCTCGCAGGGGATGGCAGCCGAGCGCTGGGCTGCCGGAGGCGGCCAGCATCTCTAGACTTCCTCCGTGGGTGGCGTTGTTCAGAGTCAGAACAACACCTCGCCCTGGGCCGTAGTGGTCCTGACTGTACTGTCGGACCATATGAACCATGGCCTCGTTGCCCAGAGAGCCGGAGCAGGTAAAGAGGGCTTTAGCCATTCCTGTGCGGGTGCAGAGATCAAAGCCCAGCTCAGCCTCGGGACCTGTGTAGACGTTGGCGGGTGCCGCGCCAAGGCGGAAAATCTGTTCCATGACAGATTCTGCCCAAGGGGCGTAGCCGGCTCCCAAGGAATTCCCGTTGATGCCGCCGGCAAAGTCGGTGTACATGTTCCCCGACAGGTCGTAAAGCGTTGCCCCCTCCCCCCGATCTAAATCCAGGGGCAGGCGGGAGACGGGAGGAATCACATAATGCTCACTGAGGGCTTTTAGTTCCTTCCAGTTCATAGCGGTACCCTTTCATTGAAAGATCATGGTGCCGATGCCTTTGTGGGAGAGGAGTTCCATGAGGATGGAGTGGGGGATGCGTCCATCCAGAATATGGGTGCGGCGGACACCGCCCTCCACCGCTGTCACGCAGCAGGATACCTTGGGTATCATCCCGCCGCCGATGAAGCCTCGCTTCATCAGGTAGGGCACCTCGTCTAAGTGGATCTGGGAGATCAGGGTTTCCTCGTCGGAAGGGTCCCGAAGGACGCCCCGGACATCTGTGAGGAGGATAAGCTTTTCTGCCTTAAGGGCTGAGGCCAGCTTGGCTGCCGCCGTGTCAGCGTTAATATTATAGGCGGTATCCGCATCGGCACCCTGGGCCACGGTGGAGATGACGGGGATATAGCCGTTGGCGAGGCAGTCATTAACGATATTAGGACAGACAGACACGATATTCCCCACAAGACCGTAGTCATCACTGAGCTTCTTTGCCTGAAAAAGGTTGCCGTCCAAGCCGCAGAGTCCCACGGCTTTCGCCCCCATACGGTTAAAGCTGGATACCAGATCCTTGTTGACCTTGCCGCAGAGCACCTGCTGGACGATGGACATAGTCTCCTCGTCGGTATAACGCAGGCCCTCGATAAAGCGGGATTCCTTTCCCACCCGTTTGAGCATCTGTTCAATCTCTGGTCCGCCGCCGTGGACCACAATGACCCGGATGCCGATGAGGTGCAAAAGGACGATGTCGCTGATGACGGCATCCCGCAGTTCCGGGGAGGTCATAGCATTGCCGCCGTACTTCACCACAATGGTCTTACCGTTGTACTTTTGAATGTAGGGTAGGGCCTCGGCCAGAGCGGTCGCCCGCTCACAGTAGTTGCTCATGCCCGTGATGATCCGCTCCATAAGAAAACCTTCTCTCTCTAGCTTCTGTAGTCTCCGTTGATTTTTACATAGTCATATGTGAGGTCACAGCCCCAGCAGGTGGCAGAGGCATCTCCCTGGGACAGGGCCACCAAAATGGTGATCTCCCAGGGGGTGAGGACGGTTTTGGCCAGCACCTCGTTAAAGGGCAGGCCCTGTCCGTGTTCACAAACAGTAATTTCGCCCGCCTCAGATTGAAATTTCACGGTGACGGACATGGGATCAAAGATTTCGCCTGAATAACCTACAGCACAGAGGACACGGCCCCAATTGGCATCTGCGCCGAAGATGGCGGCCTTTACCAAGGAGGAGCCTACCACGGCTTTTGCCATGGCCTCCGCCGAATCTTCCGTGGCGGCGCCCTCCACGGTGCAGGTGATGAGATGGCTGGCTCCTTCGCCGTCTCCGGCAATCTTTCTGGCCTCGTAGCGGAAGACGTGGTAGAGGGCGGAGCAGAAGGCTTCGTAATCCGGGGTGCCTTCCTGAAGGGGCTCGTTCCCCGCCATGCCATTGGCCAGGAGGAAGCAGGTGTCGTTGGTGGAGGTGTCCCCGTCCACGGTGATACGGTTAAAGGTTCTGTTCACCACCTGAGTCAAGGTTTTCTGCAGAAGATCGGAGTCAATGGCGCAGTCAGTGGTACAGAAACAGAGCATGGTGCCCATGTTAGGATGGATCATGCCGGAGCCCTTGGCAATGGCGCCAATGGTGACGGTCTTTCCGGCGATATCCAAAGAGACGGCCAGCTCCTTTGGCACAAGATCGGTGGTGAGAATGGCGGTACCTGCGTCGGCAGATCCTTCTTTAGAAAGGGCGGCTGCGGCAATGGGTGCGCCTTCCTCGATGGAGTCGATGTTCAGGGTGACGCCGATGACACCAGTAGAGGCGACGGCAAAGTCATCGGGGCAAAGGCCGGTGGCCAGTGCGGCGGCGGAGGCCATACGCTTGGCGTTTTCCAGGCCCAGAGGAGCGCAGGCGTTGGCATTGCCGCTGTTGGCGATGATGCCCCGGGCGCGGCCGTTTGCCAGGTGTGCCTGGCTAATATAGATGGGCGCGGCCTTCACCTGGTTTTTTGTGTAAACGGCGGCAGCGGCGCACTCGATTTCGGATAGGATCAGGGCAAGGTCAAATTTGTTGGAGTTTTGTTTGACTCCACAATAGATTCCTGCGGCGGTAAAGCCCAGTGGTGCGGCAACGCCGCCAGTGACTTCCTTCATGTGAATGCCTCCTGTCAAAAGGGCGGGGCACAAGCGCGCTCGGCCCGGGGGTGGAAAGGGAAAACGTCCTGTTCGGGCCGTGGAGGCGGGGACGCGCTACAGATGCAGGCCACGGGTCTCTTCAAAGCCCAGCATGAGGTTCATGTTTTGTACGGCAGCGCCCGAGGCCCCCTTGCCCAGATTGTCAAAGAGGGCGGTGAGTTGGGTTTGATGCCGATGACCGGAAACGATGATTTCCAGTCGGTCACTGCCGGCTAAGGCTTCGGCTGAAATTCTGGGCTCGGTCCCGCCGAAGGGTTGGACAGAGATCACGGGAGATCCTTCATAATAGATGGATATCTGCTCCCAAAGGTTTTCAGCAGTGACTCTGCCGGGCAATAGGCGGTTGTTTAGGAGCACCGTGGTAGCCATCCCCTTGTAAAAGTCACCCAAGATGGGAGAGAAGGCGGGAGGAAAGTCCAAGTTTGCCATTTCCTTCATTTCAGGCAGGTGCTTGTGCTCCAGGCCGGTGGCGTAGATGTTGGGGGCAGCTAAAAGAGGGTTGCGGTTTGGATCCGTATATTCGGCGATGAGAGACTTTCCGCCTCCCGAATAGCCGGTGAGGGAATAGCAGGTGAGGGGATAATCCGCAGGCAGGGTTTCCAAATCTACCAGAGGCGCTACCACGGAGAGAAAGCCCGTGGCGTGGCAGCCGGGGTTTGCGACCCGCCGGGCGGTTACAATGGCGTCTCGCAGGCCAAGAAGCTCCGGAAATCCGTAAACCCAGCTGGACATCACACGATGGATGGTAGAGGTATCGATGATCCGAGTGTTAGGATTTTGAACCATAGAGACCGCCATTTGGGCCGCCCCGTCAGGCAGGCAGAGGAAAACCAGATCGGCAGCATTGATGTATTCGCTGCGCAGGGCGAGATCTTTGCGCTGTTCTTCCGGAATGAGAAGCAGCTCGATGTCGTCCCGCTGAGAGAGGCGGTCATAAATCTGAAGGCCGGTGGTGCCTTCTTTGCCGTCGATAAATACCTTTGGCTTCACAATGACTCACGCTCCTTTATAAATGTTCTGATCAGGTTGATCTGCGTCTTAACAGAGTCCGGACTGGGGCCGCCGTATACCTTGCGGTCATCCACACAGGTCTCCAGACGCAGACTGTGGTATACATCATCTCCGAAGAGGGGGGAGATGGACTGATAGGCATCCAGAGGCAGGGTCTCCAGGGTTTTTCCCTCCCGGATGCAGGTGTCAACCAGCTTTCCGACGATGCCATAAGCCTCTCGGAAGGGCATACCCCGTTTGGCAAGGTAATCGGCGCAGTCCGTGGCGCTGATGAAGCCCCCCGCGGCGGCTGCGCGCATCTTGTCCCGGTTTACCGTCAGAGTGTCCAGCATGGCGGTGAAGACGGGCAGGCAGAGCTCCACGGTGTCAATGGTGTCAAAGACTGGCTCCTTGTCCTCCTGCATGTCCTTGTTGTAGGCCAGTGGCAGACCCTTCATCACGGTGAGAAGGGTGATGAGCGCACCGTAGACTCGTCCGGTTTTGCCCCGGACCAGCTCGGCGATGTCGGGATTCTTCTTCTGGGGCATGATGGAGGAGCCGGTAGCATAGGCGTCGTCCAGCTCGATGAACTTGAACTCCCAGGAGCACCAGAGGATGATCTCCTCGGAGAAGCGGGAGAGGTGCATCATGAGGATAGAGCAGGCGGAGAGAAACTCCAGAGCAAAGTCTCGGTCGGACACGCCGTCTAAGGAGTT
>JAGFXS010000070.1 GCA_017861415.1 Bacillota bacterium | reverse complement strand
CCTCCTTCACCTTCAGAATGGCCCGCCAATGGCTGGGCCGGTTTCCCATGCACACCAGCCGGGCACTGAGCACTTCATACAAGATGCCGTCACAGAGCACCCCGCCCTCCTCTAAATGATTGAGGGCGCAGTTGGGATCTCCCAAATAGAGGAAAGTCTCCTCCCGCAAATTCCCCATACTGGTAGGGATCACCGCCCGGTCGTCCTTCCCCCTGATAGCCTGAAGGAACGCGGCAGTGACCAATCCCGCCCCCTCGGTCGTCTCTCTCAGTTCCACGATTTTTCCATAGCGAGCGAGGACGGTCTCAAAGGCCCTCATCCCCGCACCCCCCGGAAATAAAAACCCTCATCAGGCACGTAGGGGGCCATTAGCCTCTCCGCCGCCGCCCTTAGTCCTTGTAGACGGATCATGAAGTTTCCGCCTTCTTGGCGGAGAGACACCTCCCCCGCTGTAAAGGAAATTGGGGCA
This sequence comes from Bacillota bacterium, assembly GCA_017861415.1. GTDB lineage: Bacteria > Bacillota > Clostridia > Oscillospirales > Oscillospiraceae > Evtepia. The sequence continues at coordinate 6,644 of JAGFXS010000070.1, read as the reverse complement.
GCCGCCCCTTCTCTCCCCATGAGGAATCCCTCCAGGGCGGTCAAAGCGCAGGCTGGGACAAGGGCGAATTGGCAAGCCTCGAGAGCAACCCCATCTTTGAGGCGGCGGGACCAATGATTGAAGGCCTCGGTGCAAAAACCCTCCAGCACCTGCTGTTCATCCTGCGGCAGGACCTCTCCCAGAAAGAGTGTTGCCGTGGCTAAAATATTTGATATCATAAGGCTCCTCCCCACAAAGGACGTGCCATCAAGAAAGCTCCAGAACCATTGAGGCTTCGGGGAAGATCTTAGAGAAACCGGAAATACTGGTGATGGCGGCCCGCTCCAGCTGCCGATCGATGAGCTTATCGTACTCCACCAGAACATCGGTGCCGCGGATGAGCTCCAGTGCATAGTTCTTGTCCAGACCGATGATGGTGCCCGCGGGCACGGCGGCGCTCTTCAGGAGGACAGCCCCCAGGGGGGTCACCAATTTGCCGGTACCCTGAAAGTCCAGCCCGGCGGCAGGGGACTGCATTTCCTTCATTTTAAGGATGGCGCTCATCACATCGCCGCTGACCAAAAGAGTGTTCAATGTATAGGGATCGAATTGATTCCAGAAGTCCACCAGAGCCTCATAAGACAGGGTGCCCGCCGTGCCGCCGATGGGACCGGTGCCCACCTTGAAGACTTTGGCAGGATTCTGGTTGCCGTCGCCATCCCGAATGGCACCTATGGCATCCTGCAGGTGCATCCGGTTGATGTAGGCACCAATCTGGCGCAGGGTCACAGAGAAGGTGTCCAGCTTCTGGAACTTGATTGCCTCATAGGAAGCCACCAGCATTCTGCCCCGCTTGTGGAGCTTCACCAAATTCTCCTTTGCGTGGATTTCCGTCTGGGGGATGGCGGCGCCCTCGGCCACGAACTTTAAGACCTTGTCCTCTTCTCTGGGTGCGGAGGTAACAGCGCGGTAATCCATGCCGTCAAAGCGGGTTTCGGCGGCGGTAATTAAGGGAATGAGGTCATTTTCCTCCATCCCCTGCCGCACAGCTCTTGCCACATATTCAGGGAAGAGCACGGCGGACTCCCAGGAGGCGAAGAACTTAGACACCACATCCGAGGCCGAGCCGCTCACCTTGATGTCAAAGCGCTTGAGCTGGCGCTGATAGGCATCCAGACTCTCAAGGCTGGTGCCCTTGTAATGTTCGGATGGGTCACATTTCTCCAGTACTTCCGAGAAAGAGTGTCCCGCCTCATTGTACATACCTTTTTCCAGTCTCACGGTTTCAAATTGATAAGCCATGATCCATCATCCTTTCCATGTTGTGATTAGAGGTACATGCCCAGTGTCTTCCCCGTTTCGTTCACGGAGACTACCAGACAGCCGATGCCGCCTGCATCGGTCTTCATGCCACCTGCACCGTCGGCGACCAGCTTGGCCCAGCCAAGCGTGGGTGCGGTGCCGGAGTAGGGCAACTCGGTGTAGCCGTGGAGCTGCACGGCCGCAATCCCCTCCCGCACATGAATGGCAACCCCCGCGGGGGCAATGCCGCTGGGGGCATTGGCTACGGTGTTGTTCTGGCTGATGGCCACGGGATAACCGGGGGTGACCTCCCCAGCCTCGAAGCTCAACACGGTTTCCTGGGTTCCATAGAAAGCAACGCTCATTTGAAAACTCCTCCTTAAAAATTAATGTCACGCTACGCCTACTCACGACGCGGCTCTAAGCCCCTCCGTCTGCAAAACAAACATCCGCTCCCACGGGGCGCTCCGTGGTTTGTTTTTTGCTCCGGATCTTATCCCGCTGCTCGCGACGACTTCGCGCTTCCGGCTATATCTCAAAGAGGGTCAGATGCGAAAGGCGCCATCATCCCCGCTGTTTGAGGTTTTCTCGGTGGTATATCGAAGCTGGGTCTGAAGGGGTAGCCGTTTCCCGGCTGCAGCCTCGTAGACGGCCTTCATTTGCAGGAGCTCGTTTTCCTCCAGCTTTTTCACAATGCCGGAGATGGTACTTTTCTCCAGACCGTCTCGGGCAAGAAGTGCCAACCGCAGCACCTCTTCCCGCAAATTTTCCAGATAGCGCCTCCCCTGTTCGGCCTCTTTCTCCAGCTGATGAAGCTGCTCCATCCAGTAGGCCTCGCTCTGACCCTTTTGGGCGGCATTACGGCGCTCCATGGCCTTGATCACTCCGGCATTGCGCTGAGCAGGCACCGCCACAAAAGACCACTCGAAGGCGTCGGTAGGATCCTGCAGAATAGCTGCACAGCGTTTGCCGTCGTAGAGTTTCCCTTTCACATGGCGGCAGGTTCCCTCAGACCCCATATCGTTTCCGCAGAGGGAGCAGACCCGCCGCGCGACGGCGCAGCTGACGCTGACCTCTTTCTTGATGCCCGCCTCAATGTCGGCAATGAGGGGCGCATTCTCTTCATTCCGGAGCATATATGCGTAACCCTTGAGGAAACTGGCGCACTCCCCCGTCTCAGGGACGATGCCCGGTTCCGCACACACCTCGGTGCGGTAGATTCTGGCGGCCTGATCTCTTGCGCTCCAACTGTGATCAAAGATACCGGTCTTCCCTACAAAGAGAGGGGCTAACTGCTCTAGGGACGCATGAGAGAAGCACTCTCCGTCTCGATCCACCTGATTGTCGCAGAGTCTCACCTGGAACAGGTAGACCTGCTCTTGGGTTAGCGGGGTTTTGGTAAAACGGTTAAGGGCCTCCAACTCCGAGGCGGGGGCGGCGGCCTCCCCAGAGACCAATCCGGCCAACGCGTGTTTCTTAATGTCCATTCCGTTCATCCTCCAAGGTGTCATTTTCTAATTTTAGGCGTCTGGCCTGCTGCTGATAGAGCAGCGCCTTCGCCTCCTCCACCTGATCCTGTAGGTTAATGTCCTCCCAGAGAATTTCCACCCTTGGATCGTAACCGTGGAGCCGAAGCCAAAGTCGGCAGATTTTTTCCAGGGGCGGGGTAAGGGTTCTGCGCAGGGCGGTGATCTCACTGGTCATTACGTCGGCCTGCTGGGAGCTCATGCGCTCCGTAGAAGACCAATTCAGGCCCAGGAGGAAGGGTGGGATGCCGGTCTGGGCGATAAGCTGTTCGAGGATAAGGCGCACAGGCACCTGACAGTCAGGAATTTGGCTCTCCGCACCGATAACCTTGATCTCCACATCTCCCACTGCAACAAAATCCCGCACCGACCCGGACCGGGAGCTCTGCATAGCGGCGGACCATTCGGAAGCCAGCATTTGGCTGCGCTCTCGGGCCGCTCCAGGCTCTAAAGCCTCTCCTTGTGGTTTGTAGACCACAGAAAAGCGCACATTCCCGGCCCGCTCCCAATTAACCCCCAGTGTCTGGTAGATTTTCAGGAGGATATTGCTGAGGAAGGGCATGGCGTAAAGGAGGGAGGTTCCATAGGGAGCCTCTGGTGTGGGCTGGTAGGGGGTAAAGAGGAGGAGCTCCTGATAAGGCAGCACCCTGCTGCTGCCATCTGGCTCTCTGCCGCACAAAAGCAGTTCCAAGGGGGAGCCCGATTCCTTTATCTGAATCTGGGAAACCGACCCGCAGAGGACGGCCTCGACGTCGGTGCCTCCGTGGGAGAGCACCAGTTCTCCCACGGCCCTGCCGTTTGTGAGGAGGGAGTCTAAGTATCCGTCTAGGAAGGACTGGATGCCCACTTGATTCCAGCCTGTCTTCACTGTGCGAAGAAACTGATTTAGCGCTTCCTCGGTGTTTGGATCAGGACAACGGGCGGTCACGCCACCAGACAGGCGTATCAGCTTCCAAATGGCGGCATCCACCACGGGAACAGCCTCCCGAATGGCACGATATAGGGCAAATTCGGGGCTGTGGAGGGGGGTGTACCCTTCCAGCATCCCGAACGGGTGGTTTGTGCCGGGCCGAAGCTGCACCTGGGGGGGCAGCACTGCTGGCACGGGACGAGACTTACGATGAAATAAACCCATAGGCAAACCTCCAAATCTGATGACAGCCTCAATGGCTGTCACACCACACCCCGCTCCACAAAGGCGGCGGCGAAGCTCTCGGGCCGCTGGTTGCGGAGGACGGTAGCCACAAAGTAGCGAATTTCGTCCATAGCGTGGTCAAACTCTTTTTTCACTTGATCCCGGGTGCCTTCTCTCAGATCCCAACAGTAAGAGGAAAACTCCCGGATAGCGTCCTGACAGGGCTGGCAGATAACCACACGGCCGTCCTTCAGGGCCTCGGCGGTCATCCGGATGCCGGACAGGACTTCATTTTGGGCTTTGACGACGGAAAATCCGGCTCTCTTTAAGGCCTCAATGAAGCTGGCAGCGGAGGGATCCACCACCACGCAGTCCAAGGGCCGCCCTCCTGCAAGACAAGTAAGCTCTCGAACATATTCTCCGTCGGTCTTCTGGGTGCCTTGCGCCCTGGCATCATAATAGAACTCCTTCACCCGATACCAGACCTGCCCCTGAAGACCCCACAGCCCCATAGAGGTTGGATTCACCGTGCCGTAATCGCAGGAGATCACCCAACGAGAAAAAGGCCCCTCCGGAACGGTGCCGATAAAGGATTCGTCGAAGAAGTCATAGACAAGTCCGTCGGCGGCAGACCATTCCCCCAAGATGAAGCGCCTATAAAAAGCTCCGTGGAATGCCTTTTCATAGCGGGTTTTTGTCTCAGGAGAAAGTGTGGGGTTGTCCTCCATGCGAAAGCGGATGTGTAGGGCATTTTTCCCCTCTGCCTTCAAAATCCACTCCCGGTAGAACCAGTGGGAGGGCCCTTCCGGGTTGCAGCTGAACCAGAGCTTTGCCCCTGTGACCGAACAGCGGGCGCAGGTCTGTTCCACGAAGGAGCGTGGCATCAGGGCCACCTCGTCCAGGAGTGCGCCTGCCAGGGTCATCCCCTGTATGAGGGCAGCGCTGCTCTCATCCCGTCCCCCAAAGAGATAGAAGGTGTTGATCCTCTCCCCGAAGCGAATGGTGAGCTGATTCCGGCTTCGCTTTTCTTCCCAAGAAAAGCCCAGCTCCTTGATAACGGGTAGGACGGAGATCAGAAGATTTCTGCGCACAGCCTCCACGGTTTTCCCGCAGAGAGCCAGCTGCTGATTCTGAAATCGGGCCATTGCCCAGCAAAAGAAGGACAATCCCATGGCTAGGGTTTTCCCGCTGCGCACAGCGCCGTCGCAGATGATGGCATCCCGGCTGCGTTGGGGAGATGAGGCCCCCCACCAGGTCAGAACCTTCTGTTGCTTTTGGGAGAAGGCGGTGGGGATCATCGTCTGCTGACCCCCTCGGTGAGGGCGTCCCCCCCGACGGTTGCGGTATCGGGAGAAATGGTTTCCAAGGCCCTAAAAAAGGCCGTGGCCCGGTCTTCCCGCTCTTCCTCAAGCCGGTCCATCAGGGCCTCCAACCCGCCCATGCGATCAGCGAAGGTGAGCTCCACGGTTCCGTTGCTGTTGCGTTTAAATTGGGTGAGTCCCAAAAGATTTAGCCCAGCAATCTCTCCTTGCTGTTCTTCGGAGAGGTAAGCCAGCCGTACAGCGTCATTGACGGGGCTGGTCACCAAGCGGAGCATTTCTTTCAGGACGGCCTCCCGGGATAGGCCTCTCTTTTTTATCACAGGCATTCCTCCTTCAAAGCCACTTGAAACGGGGAAAACCTTGTACATTTATGTACACAAAAAAGAAATTTTCAGGATTTTTCAGTGGTATTGCAAATTCTTTTCGCGTATGCTAAGCTAAAAAAGTGTTAATAAGAGCCCACGATAAAGGAGACCCCTTCAATGAAAAAACAATCTTTCTTTAGGCGCACCGTCATTCCCCTTTTCCTTGCCATCGTACTGGTAACCATCGTTCAGATGATTCCTCGTTATATACCAAAGGCATATCTCCCTTCCTCTATGGATGAATACCAGTGTCAGGTGTCCCTGCTTGAAAACGGGAAGCCCACCGACATGGTGTACCTGACCGCTGCGGAAGGGGAGGATTTGTATCAGCGGCTTGCCACCGCCAAGGTCATGAGCTGGGGCCTTGCCAAGAAGGATGTGGCGCGCAGCGCCTCTCTTTACCGCGTCTATTTTGACTCCACCGGTGATGGAGAAGACATTGAGGTGTTCTTTAATGGGGAGCAGCAGGTCTACGCAGGAGGCCGGCTGTACAAGCTCCAGGGTGCCCAGGCCCAGGCCATCCCCGATGAGCTAGCGCGTTTCCTCGCTTCCTCTGACCATTCCACAGCGCTGCTACAATAACTAATGAACGCAAAAGAACCGGGCCATACGGCCCGGTTCTTTTTGACGTAGGATGATTCATTAACAATAATGCGCTTGTTTACCATACGGCGTTCTGGGTACTGTCATTTAAGCCATCCTTGGGATCTACGAGATCGGTCATGCCCTTCATGCGGGTTTTCTGTGTTGCATCGGAAGAGCTGGGAATCACCATCGCGGATTCCGGGATTTTGGGTGTCTTCTTCGTCTTATCCGAACTATCTTTCTGCTTTCCCATAAACACGCCTCCTTTCTAAAGGGGATGCGCTCAGTTTTCCACAAGCAGGCGAAAAGTATTCCTTATTTTGGGTATTCCATTTATTTGTTTTTGTGGCTGGCCATCGCGTAAATAAAGGGAAAAGGAATTGATTGCCTCGACAAAATATGTTACAATTTTACACAAATATTTTTGAAA
>JAGFXS010000006.1 GCA_017861415.1 Bacillota bacterium | reverse complement strand
CACATATAAAGCGTCATCGTAATGGCAGGCAAATTCCACAGTGGGATACATGGGGCCGTCGGAAAAAACGATGTCGTTAAATGGCCAAAGAAGGTATGAATTGTAAGATCCAGAAGTCTTAGTACATTTTATGGTTGCGGAAGCGGGTACAACAACACAGTAGGTTGTAAAGTGACCCTCCGTCGCCCATTTATCTAGGCTGTCCATGGCATAAACATTGGATACTTCAACTGTAAAGGTGCCGCAGTTTATCGTCTTTGTTTTGCCGCCGGCCAGTACTGTCATCGCCGTGGCCGGTATCAGAGTCAGCATCATGCACATGATGAGCAGGATGCTTCCGAGCCTCTTTTTCATAGAGTTGTTCCTCCTAAAATTATTGTTGGTCGGACGAAATAAAGTCCCTTGCTCTCATGGGTTCAATCTATCAGAAATTCCTCGAAAAAACCGCCTGCTGCATGAAATATGTCTTTTTCTGCATGAAACATGTTTTTTCCATGAATCATAGTTTCGGATATTTGGTTTTTATGGTAAAATTATTATAGAGATATAAAGAAATGGAGGAATGATTATGCTGCAGATTGCGGTTTGTGATGACAATATTGATGAGCTAGCCAATATGGTGCAGCTCATAAATCTATACAAAGCATCAAAAAATTTTAACTGCGAATATGTTGTCTTTCCAAGCGGATTTGAACTGGTTTCTGCATTAAAAAAAGGAAAGCAGTTTGATATATACTGTCTGGACATTATTATGCCGGGCTTTACTGGCATTGATGTTGCAAAGGAAATCCGTGAGTTTGACAAAACCGCGCCAATTTTATTCTTTACATCATCGCCTGAGTTTGCCTTAGAAAGCTATTCGGTGAAAGCGATTAACTACGTATTAAAGCCTATATCGAAGGAGAAGTTATTCTTTACTTTTGACGAAACGCTAGAGCAGATACAAGCGGGAAAAAATGAGGATGCGGTTGTCGTAAAGAGTAATGAGGGAATTCAGAAAATACTGATCTCTACTTTGGTTTTTGCTGAGGTCATCGGCAGAAATGTGTTGTATCACCTGCGTTCAGGCAAGATAATCGAATGTACAGAGCCTTTTTCCTCTGTCTGCGATACTCTTCTGAAATATGGGTGTTTTATCAAACCCCACCGCTCCTATCTTGTGAATATGCAGTATGTGGATACCATTGAGAATCATAAGGTGACCTTACAGACGCTTTCGTCTGTCCCTGTTGCACAGGGCAAGGCAAAGGAGATTAAGCAACTGTACCTAAATTATCAAATGCAGGGGGAATAAGAGAATGATAGAAACTGTCATTGAATTCTCTCGTTATTTGGCTGCCTTGTTATACGGTTCGACTGTTGCGGTTAGCTTCGCCGGAATGGCACGCGTACGGAAAAATTATCTAGCTGTCGGGTGCTTTACCGCCGCTTTATTTGTTTTGCAGATTGCCTGCCTACGGATTTGGGGTATGGCTGTGACGGTAAAAATATATCCGCTGCTTTCTCATTTGCCGGTAGCTGTTTTTATCGCCGTATACTTAAAGCGCCCTTGGCTCATTTCGCTAACAAGTATGGTTGTCTCCTTCCTGTGCTGCCAGCCTCCCCGTTGGATTGGCACTGTTACAGGCGAAGTTTTTGACAGTGCTTCCATGGACCACATCGGTTATATTACCGCTGCTTTTCTGATGTACTATTTCCTGCAAAAATATGTGGTGGAATCGGTTCGGCATCTGATGGAACGCTCTACGAAATCCTGCCTGCTCTTTGGCGGTATGCCGGCTTTTTACTATCTGTTCGACTATGCGGCAATTGTTCACACCGATTTTATGTATAGTGGGACACGTGCGGCTGTACAGTTCATGCCCTTTGTGACAGCAACATTCTATTTTGTGTTTGTCCTACTTTACTATGGCGAAACACAAAAACAGGCAAGTATCCAAAGAGAGCGGGATATGCTGGATTCGCAGTTTAGGCAGGCACAAACGGAATTTGCTTCTCTGCGGCAGATGCAGCAGAATGCCGCAGCCTATCGGCACGACATGCGCCACCATATCGCGCTTTTACAGAGTCTGGCATCCGAGGAACGCATAGAGGAGATGAAAGAGTATCTACGTATTGCCGAGTCTGACATGGACGCCATCACGCCTATGCGCTTTTGTGACAATGAAACGGTCAACCTGATTTTGTCCGCTTTTTCCGCCAAAGCAAAACAATTGGAAATCCTATTGACGATAGATGCGAAGCTCTCTAATTCGCTTACGCTTAGCGACACCGAGCTTTGCTCTCTAATATCAAATGCTTTGGAAAACGCCATACAAGCCTCGAAAAACATAGCCGACAGCAATGAACGCTATATCAAGCTACGTTTGTATTCCAAGAATAACAAGCTATGCATTGACATCCGTAACAGCTATCAGATAGAACCGAGATTCCATAAAGGGATTCCGGTATCAAACAAACAGGGGCATGGTTTCGGCACAAAAAGCATAGCGCATATCGTGGAAAAGCATGGCGGTGTATTCCAGTTTTCGGTCAAGGATGGCTGGTTTATATTCCAAGCCACCACATAATGCGTCAATTAACCTTTTTTTTCGCTTCCTAATACCCGATGGGGGATATTCCTTGACAGATGAAGGGGAAAAGGCGTATAATTTTTTGATATTATGCAGTGTTATGCAGAATATTGCCCTCTCAGACAAGGGAGATGCCACGGAAGCCGTTACAGGTATCTGGCATGTCTTCTTGGATCCCGAGAAAACAAGAGGTGTTTTGGTGACTAAGTTTTTATTGAAGCGGATACTGCAGATGATTCCGGTCCTCCTTGCGGTATCCGTGCTGATTTTTGCTATGATCCGCATTACCCCCACGGATCCCATTGCCTCTATCACCCGGGGGAAGCACGTGGGTGAGGAGACCAAACAGATGCTCCGGCAGGAGTTCCATCTGGACAAAAGTCCGGTGGAGCAGTATGTCATCTGGATCACCGATGCCCTGCAGGGCGATCTGGGGGAGAGCTATATCCACCGGCAGAGCGTGAATAGCCTTATCGGTGAGCGCATCGGTGTCACCGTGGGCCTAGTGGCGCTGGCAGGTGCCATTGCCCTGCTCATTGCCATTCCCATCGGAGTGATCAGCGCGGTGAAACGGAATACCATCGTAGACAAAATCCTGTCGGTGCTCAGCTTGATTTTTGTGGCATCCCCTGTTTTTCTCACCGCCATCCTCCTGATGCTGATTTTTTCGTTGCACCTTAACTTGTTCCCCTCCATGGGAACGGGGAGTCTGCGTCACATGTTCCTTCCCGCCTTGGCTCTGGCCCTGAATATGGTGGCCCTCACCAGTCGGATTACCCGGACCACCATGATCGAGCAGCTGGGTTCAGACTACATCCGCACCGCCACGGCCAAAGGCATTCCCCGTTGGCGTGTGGTTCTTACCTATGCGCTCAAGAACGCCCTAATCCCCGTCATCACCGTCACCTCGGTGCAGATCGGCAGTATGCTGGTAGGTGCCGTGCTGGTGGAGACGGTGTTCGCCATGGGCGGCCTGGGCGGCTTGCTGATTACCGCCATTAAGGCTTCCGACTATCCTCTGGTTCAGGGGATCACCCTCCTTTTGGTATTCATCTTTATGTGCATCAATCTGGTGGTGGATGTGCTTTACGCGGTTCTGGATCCCAGAATCCGCCTGAAATAAGAAAGGCCGGGTGTTTATCATGTTTACTGCACTGACCGGCCATAAGGCCTTGTTTCGCTCTAAAAAGCCCCATTACGGCAAGCTTTTTACACCAACGGTGGTAATCTCCATGGCTGTGCTTCTGTTCATCGTAGTGGGCTGCGTCTTCGCGCCCCTCTTCGCCACCCACGACCCAAACGTCCAGGATGTCATTGGCAGCAGTCTGGCCCTGCCCTCTGCCCAGCACTGGTTGGGGGCGGACAACACCGGGCGGGATATTTTTTCCCGGCTTCTTTACGGAGGTCGAACCATCCTCATGGGTGCCATGGGCGTGGTGGCTTTTTCCGCTCTGGTGGGCATCCCCCTGGGTCTTGTGGCCGGCTACTATGGAGGTCGGATCGACGGGGTCATCATGCGGATTTGCGATGTGATCCTCTCCTTTCCCTCCCTGCTTTTGGCCTTTATCTTTGTGGCCGGCACCCAAAGCCGAGGGATCGGTAACGCCATCATCGCCCTGGGGATTGTCTATGTCCCCATGCTGACCCGGCTGGTTCGATCCCTAACTATGGTAGAGAAGAATAAAATTTATGTTTCAGCCTGTGTCTCTCTGGGCTACTCCGATCTGAGGATTATGTACCGGCATATCCTGCCCAACTGCATCTCCACGGTGTTAGTTCAGCTTACCCTTGACGTGGCCTACGCCATTCTGGATCTGGCGGCCCTGTCCTTTTTGGGGCTGGGCATTCAGCCGCCACAGGCGGATTGGGGCAATATGCTCAACGACGGCAGGGCCTTCCTGCTGCGAAACCCCTATATCTCTCTGGCGCCCGGCGGAGCCATTGTACTCACCGTGGTGTCCATCAACATCTTAAGCGACGGTCTCCATCAATACTTGGATCCTGCCCAGACCGAGCTGCCCACCTTCAAGAAGTATGAGCGCCGCGCAAACCGTGAGGCCAAACGGGAAGCTCGCAAAGCCAAGGCCAAAGGAGGCGTCTCCTTATGACGAATTTACTTGAGATCCGAAACCTCACGGTGGAGCTGATGACTGCCCGGGGCATCGTCTATGCCATTTCAGGCGTGGATATGGCCCTGCGTCCGGGAGAAATCCACGGCGTGGTGGGGGAGTCCGGCTGCGGAAAGAGTATGACCGCCAAGTCCATTCTACGACTTCATGATCCCCGGCGTAGCCGCATGGGGGGAGAGATCCTCTTCGAAGGGGAGAACCTGTTGGCTTATTCGAACCGGCAGATGGAAAAGCTCCGCGGCCGGGATATCTCCATGATTTTTCAGGATCCCATGACTTCACTAAATCCCATCATGACGGTGGGGGAACAGATCGGGGAGATGGTCCGCTTTCACACCGGAGCAAGCAAAAAAGAGGCCCGGGAGAAGGCCCAGGAGCTACTGGTGAAGGTGGGGTTAGAACCGGCGGCAAAGCGGTATCACCAGTATCCCTTTGAGCTCTCCGGCGGTATGCAGCAGCGGGTAATGATTGCCATGGCAATAGCCTGCGCCCCGAAGCTCCTCATTGCTGATGAGCCGACCACCGCTCTTGACGTTACCATTCAGGCTCAAATTCTGGAGCTGATTGCCCAGTTGGCCGAAGATATGGGAATGAGCGTCCTGCTGATTACCCACAACTTCGGCGTGGTGGCGGAGACCTGCCAGCGAGTATCTGTCATGTACGCGGGCAAGGTGGTGGAAACGGGGGAGACCCGTGACCTAATGAATGGGGCCCGGCACCCCTACAGCCGCGCCCTGATTGAAAGTATTCCTGGGATGGACAGCCTCCGGGGAGCCAGGCTGAGCACCATACCCGGCTCACCTCCCGCCCTGTTCCGCCCCCCTGAGGTCTGTATGTTTGCAGACCGCTGCCGTTTTGTGCAGGATCGCTGCCGTGAGGGCTATCCGGCCCTATTGGACTGCGGCGAGGGGCATCTGGCCGCGTGCTTTCGAGCCGGAGAGGAGGGGATATACGGATGAGTGAACCTATTATGCAAGTGGTTGACCTGAAGAAGACCTATCCGGTGCCTGCCCGCCATCTGGGAGAGCGCGCCAGGGAGCTGCGGGCTGTGGACGGGGTGAGCTTTTCCATCCCCAAAGGCGGTATCTTCGGTGTGGTGGGAGAATCGGGTTGTGGCAAGTCAAGCTTGGGCCGCTGCCTGCTGCGCATGGAGGAAATCACCGGTGGTTCCCTGCTGTTTCAGGGGGAGGATATCACAAAACTTTCCGGCAATGCCCTTTTGGAGCTGCGCCGCCACATGCAGATGATTTTTCAAAACCCCTACGGCTCTTTTAATCCCAAGCAGAAGATCGGCTCCGCCCTCCACGAGGTGGCGAAGGTGCACAAAATTCCTAGAGGGGCGGCACAGGAGAAGATCACCCATCTTCTGTCGGAGATTAACCTGCCTCAGGATACCTTAAATCGGATTCCCAGCGAAATGTCCGGCGGGCAGCTCCAGCGCCTGGCTATTGCTCGGGCTCTGCTCCTCACCCCTGATTTCATCGTGGCGGACGAGCCTGTGTCCGCCCTGGACGTGTCTGTTCAGGCGCAGATATTAAACTTGCTTATGGATTTGCGGGAGAAGTTCTCTCTTACCATGCTCTTTATCTCCCACGAGATGACGGTGGTGCGGCACCTCTGCGACGAGGTGGCGGTGATGTACCTGGGCACTGTGGTGGAGCAGGCGGAGACGGAGGAGCTCTTCCGGAACCTGCTGCATCCCTATACCCAAGCCCTCATGTCTGCTATTCCCAACATTGATCCTGACCGGAAAATGGAGCGGGTGATCCTCCAGGGAGATCTGCCCAGTGCCATTGACGTACCGCTGGGATGTCCCTTTGCCCCCCGCTGCATCTACTGTACGGAGCAGTGCCGGGCGGAGAAGCCCATTTTGCGGGAAGTGGCCCCTGGTCATCATGTGGCTTGTCATCTCATTGGGGAAGCCGGGGCATAATAGCCTGGAAGGCTCTTTGACTTCACAGCAGTTCAGGTGAAAGGCATACACATAATGATACGTCGGCGAAAAGCCGTGAAAAATCTGGCACGGAGGGAGGATAAAAACCCCCGTGCGGTACCAATTGTCGCGTTCATCCCACGAGGATGTGACCGAAATAAAATTATAAAACGGAGGAAACAACATGAAAAGATTGCTCTCTTTGCTCCTTGCCGTCCTGTTCCTCGCGTCTGCACTGGTGGGCTGCGGCAACAAGCCCTCGGCAGCGGATGAAAAAACCTTTGTCATTGGCCTAGACAGCGACATCATCCGTCTGGATCCCGCCCTTGCCTATGACTTTACCACAAACCCCGTGGTGAATCAGATTACCCAGGGCCTTCTGGTGTTCGACGAGGAGAACCAGCTGCAGCCCCTCCTGGCATCTAGCTGGGAGCAGGTTGACGACCTGACTTATGTGTATCAGATCCGTGACGATGTGACCTTCTCCGACGGCACACCCATGACCATGGACGATGTGATCTACTCCCTGGAGCGCCATAGGGATGAGAACGTGAATTCTTACCTGGGTTGGATGTTTGACAGCGTGAAGACCATTGAGGCTACCGGCGATTGGGAGCTCACCGTGACCCTGTCCAAGCCCGATGCCAACTGGCAGTATGTACCCGCAACCACCGCCGGCCACGTGGTGGAGAAGGCTTTCGCCGAGGAAGCCGGAGACAAGTTTGGCGATGCTGAGACCGGCCTTGTAGGCACCGGCCCCTATGTTTTTGAGAGCTGGAAGAGTGGCTCCGAGGTTGTGCTGGCGAAGAACGAGGCATACTGGAACACCGAGGATGCCGGCTACTTCGAAAAGCTCATCTTTAAGGTTGTGCCCGATGACACTACCCGTGTCACTGCCCTGAAGACTGGTGATCTGGACTGCATTCTGCCCACCCCTGCTGCTCAGATGGATATTCTGGATAGCGATGAAACGATCACTCATGTGACTTCTCCCGGTTTCGGCGTTACCTTCCTGGCTTTTAACACCCAGAAGGAGCCCTTCAACAACGCAGCAGTACGTCACGCCATTGAGATGGCCATTGATTTTGACTCCATCCAGACCGGCCTTGTAAAGCAAGCCGGCGACGCTTCTACCGCACTGCCCTCCTCCACCGCACTCTTTACCATCGAGCCGGAGCGTTGGACGACGTATCTGGAGAACGCGCCGAAGCATAACTTTGATGTGGAAGGTGCCAAGGCTCTGCTGGCCGAGGCAGGCTATCCCGAGGGCTTTACCTGCGACCTAATGGTCAATGAGGACGGCCTGCGCAACGACATTGCCCTGGTGATCAACCAGAACCTGGCTGCCATCGGCATCACCGCGAACATTGTCAAGGTGTCCGGTGACGAGCACACCCGTTATCAGTTTGGCGATGCCGAGACCCTGGATGAAAACGGCCTCCGGGGCTATGACATGATCATGGCAGGCTGGGAAGCGGATTTCCCCGATCCCGCCGGTAACCTGCAGCCTCTGTATCAGGGCGGCAACAGCTACAACAGCGCCGACTATAACAATGCCGCTGTCAACGAGCTTATTGCTCAGCAGGCAACTGAAAGCGATCCCACTGTGCGCAACGACCTTCTGTTCCAGGCTATGGATATCGTGGTAGAGGATATGCCCTATCTCTTCCTGTTCTATCCTGTGAAGGGCATCGCCATCAATAAGGAGTACACCGGTGTGTCCATGAACGCCTCCTGGATCTGGAATATTCACTTCCAGGGTGTGCATCCTGTGGCTGAATAAGCTCCTGGAAGGTTAGAAACAAAAGCGTCCCGCCCTCGGGGAGGGCGGGACGCTTTTTTAGACAAGGAGGATACGGCGTGGATCAAATCTTTATTAACGGCAGTATCTACACCATGGCGGGTAGGCGGGTGGAGGCCCTGGCCGTCCAGAGGGGACGCATCGCCTACGCCGGAAGCCGAGAGGGTGCTCTGGCCCTTATGACCGAGGACACCAAAGTCACGGACCTGGGCGGGCACTGTGTGCTTCCGGGCTTCTGTGACAGCCACATGCACATGCTCCTTTGCGGTGTGGGCTTCCATCGCTTGGATTTGCGGGGCGCAGTATCCCCAGAGGAGCTGGTGGAGCGAGGCCGAGCCTACATCAATGAGCGAGGTATTGCTCCCGGGGAGTGGGTCATCGGCTACGGCTTTGATCACAACCTTTTTGTGGATACCCAGCTTCCAGATGGACGGATCGCCGAGGCTATTTCTGCGGTCCATCCGGTGCTGTTGGACCGGGTATGCGGGCATGTGGGCACAGCCAACGGCCTGGCTCTCCAACTGGCAGGCTTCGCTTCCGATACGATGATCCCCGGCGGTGAGCTGGATCGGGACGAGACCGGAGCCCTCACCGGAGTCATTCGAGAAACGGCCTTGGATAAAATAAAAGCATGTATTCCAAAACTAAGTCAGGCTCAGGTGGAGGAGCTTTTGCAGGAAGCGGGGGAGCGGTTCGCCCCCTGCGGCCTCACCAGCGTCCACAGCGATGACTTAGGTCCAGAGGGCACCGATTGGGACACACTTTCTGCCGCAATGGAGGCCCTGGAGGCCCGGGGCGAGCTGCGCATCCGCATCTTTGAGGAGTGGGAGGCTGCAAGGCCTCAGACTTTACAACCTATTATAGATAAGGGCTATCACACCGGCTGGGGTAGGGAGACGCTTCGGGTGTGCAATATCAAGCTCATCACCGACGGCAGCCTGGGGGCAAGGACGGCCTATCTCAAAGAGGATTACAGCGACGATCCCGGCAATCGGGGCATTCCTGTCTACACTCAGGAGAAACTGAATGAGCTGACCACGCTTTGCCACAAGGCTGGACAGCAGGTAGCCTTCCACGCCATTGGAGACGGGGCTTTGGAGCAGTGCGTCACAGCGGTGGAGCGGGCTATGGCCGAGGAGCCGAAGCCCCTGCGCCACCGGATTGTCCACTGCCAGATCGGAAATGAGGACCTCTACCGCCGCATGGCGGCATTGGGGATGGGTGCGGATGTACAACCTGCCTTCACTGTTACAGACGGGCCTCATGTGGAACCACGCCTGGGGAAAACCCGCGCCCGTGAATCCTATGCCTGGAAGACCCTGCTGGATCTGGGCGTACTGGTGGGCGGCGGATCAGACAGCCCCGTGGAGGATTTTGCGCCCCTGTGGGGGATCTACTGTGCCGTGACCAGAAGCGATGGGCAAGGTGCGCCCGCCTGGATGCCGGAGCAGCGGCTTTCTGTTGAAGAAGCTCTCACAATCTACACCAAAAACGGTGCTCTTTTGGCCTCTCAGGAG
This sequence comes from Bacillota bacterium, assembly GCA_017861415.1. GTDB lineage: Bacteria > Bacillota > Clostridia > Oscillospirales > Oscillospiraceae > Evtepia. The sequence continues at coordinate 13,648 of JAGFXS010000006.1, read as the reverse complement.
GAGAATCTGGGTACCCTGGAGGCTGGTAAGCTGGCGGATCTGGTGGTGCTGGATCGGGATATCTTTACAATCACCCCTGAGGAGATAAAGAATGTCCGGGTGCTGCTCACTATGATGGGAGGTCGGGAGACCTATCGGGATGACTCCGCGCCCTTTTAAGTGAAGTCAAATGCAAGACCGTGCCAGAGCGCCAACTTACCACTAGGAGCAAAACCAAACCGCCGGAGGAATATTCCTCCGGCGGTTTGGCCTTTACGAGCTTGGATTATGGATTTTATGATGGATATTTACTATGGACTAACAAGTTGGATTGGAATCAAGGCTGCGGCGCATGAGACGTCGCGCCTCATTCAGGAGGTCGTCGGAGGTCTGCTGTACCAGAACCACTTTGGAAAGCTCCGGAACCAGCTCTCGAAGGTTGCCTTCAATGAGGGTTTCGTTGGTGAGATCTGCGGCGGGGCAGCCGGCACATTGGCCCAGCATACGCAAGCGCAGAATGCCGTTTTCATAACTGAGGATTTCCGCATCGCCACCGTGTTCCCGAAGCAGTGGGCGGACATGCTCGTCCATGAGACGATTCAGCTCTGTAATGGTCATGGCAGAAGCCTCCCTTCCGACACTTTTGTCAATTAGTCTACCACATGGGCCAGGGCTTTTGCAAGCTCTTTCTTCCGGGGCAGATCGCCCTGACGGCCGATAACAACTCGCTGGGCCTGGGGAGAACCGGCACCATGGAGGGACTCGGTGAGGTAGCCGACGGAGCCGGCGCCCATGCACAGGTTTTCGATGAGACGGAGGACACGCAGGCGGTTCTCAACAGAGACGCCGGAGGCGACCTTTAGGTATTTTTCAATGTAGGGACCAGTGAACTCACCCTTCAGATCGGCCTCGGAGGGGGCGGTGACCACGGCGCCGCCAGCGATGTCCTCGGCGATACGGGCGATTTCATAGGGGAAACGGGTGACGTTCTGCTTACAGACGTTGGCCAGAAGGACGTTGATGAGGTAGCTGCCGGAAGCGGTCTGCGCACCCATAGCGGAGCAGGCGATGCCGCAGGCAAACATGGTTTCATTCAGATGAATCATCTCAATGAGCTTATCCTTTACATGGCTGGCCTTGGGCACGCCGTTGTAGTCGGCCATGAGGGCGGTTGCGCCGATGAGTACATCGCCCACGCCGACCTTACAGCCGCCGTAGCTCTGGCGGTGATAGCCGGCAAAGCGCTCCACCATCATCACTGCGAAGTCATACTCGCCGTTCATGTAGATGCGGTCGTTAGGGACAAACACGTCGTCGAAGACGACTAGGCATTCCACACCGCCGAACTCGGAGTTGCCCACGTCCACGGTGGTGCCTTCCAGCTTTCTGGTGTCACAGCTCTGGCGGCCTACGATCATGAACAGACCTTCCGCGTCGGAGGGGACGGAGAAAGAAACGGCGTAATCTTTGTCTTCGGCGGTCATAGCCTGAGTGGGCATCACCAGGATTTCATGGGAGTTACACATACCGGTCTGGTGAGCCTTGGCGCCGCGGACAACAATACCGTCTGGGCGACGCTCTACAATACGCAGGAACATGTCAGGGTCGGGCTGCTTGTGAGGGGGCAAACCACGGTCGCCCTTGGGGTCGGTCATGGCGCCGTCTACAGTGAGGTCTTCCTCCTGACAGCGAGCCACATAGCGGCGGAAATTCTCATGGTACTGAGTGCCGTACTTCTGATCAATTTCATAAGTAGTGCTGTACACAGCGTTAAAAGCGTCCATGCCCACGCAGCGCTGGAAGCAGGAAGCGGTCATGTTGCCCAGAAGCCGCTGCATCTTCACCTTGTTCATCAGGTCTGTGGTGGACTGGTGAATGTGTGCAAAGCGATTCACCCGCTCGCCGGTGAGATGGGATACGGTGGTCATCAGCTCCTGATATTCAGGAATCAAAGCCAGGTCATAGGTCATGCGCACAGAATTCACAGAGGGACGGAGGATGGGGTCGTCCACGGGATTCTCCACAGGCTTACCAAACATGTACACACGAAGATTGAGCTTTCTAAGGCTCTCGATATATTGCTCGCCAGTCATCAGTGCCATAACAATCTTCCTTTCTAAATCAAATTGATAGGTTTTATGGTGTCGGATAGAAATAAAACTTATTTGCGGCTGAATTTTTGTCTCTGCCTATAGTATACAAGCAATCTGCGTGCCAACTATTCACCCTGAAAATGCGGTGTTTTTTCGGGAGATTTCGCAGGTTTTTTGTAGGCGTACATTAAAAATGAAACAAAAATTCAGTGGGAGGGGGAAATGCGGCTGGAAGCCTTGGTTTGCCAAGGAATTTTTGGCTGATTCACAAATAAAACACGTTTTACAATTGAAGCAACTGTTTTTCCTGATATTTTTTCTTTTTTCGGAGCAAAGTGGCAGGATCCATATCCAGGCTACGGGCGGCGGCCCGCAAGCCGTTCTCCTGTCGGAGGGCGCGGGAGATCACCTGGGCCTCAAACCGATCCACCTGCTCTTGGAAGGTGCTTTTGGCGTCGGAACCAGTCGGGGTATCAATGCCGCCTCGGATAAGGGTGAGGTCGTTGGGTGTAATTTCGGTTTCGTCGCTCATAATAAAGGCACGCTCCATGACGTTACGCAGTTCACGGACATTGCCGGGCCAGGGGTATTGGAGCAGGGCGGCGATGGTGGCAGGGGAGATGGTCTTCTGCTTGCCATAGGTTTGATTCAGTTCACGAATGACATTGCTTGCCAGCTTTGGAATATCCAGTTTCCGCTCCCGCAGAGGCGGGACGTAGACAGGGAAGACACTGAGGCGATAGAATAAATCCTCCCGAAATGTGCCCTCCTCAACAGCCGTTTTCAGATCCCGGTTGGTAGCGGCGATGACTCGGACATTCACCTTGATAGGCTTACTGCCACCCACCCGGGTGAGCTCCTTTTCCTGGAGAACCCGCAGTAGCTTGGTCTGCAAATTCAGGGAAAGCTCGCCCACTTCGTCTAAAAAGATGGTTCCCCCATCAGCCACTTCAAACAGACCCAGCTTACCCTCCCGGTTTGCTCCGGTGAAAGCGCCGCGATCATAACCGAAGAGTTCACTCTCTGCCAGATTTTCTGGGATGGCACCGCAGTTGACCCGAATATAGTTTTTTTGGTTTCTTGGACTATGTTGGTGAATGTAAGCGGCAATTCGTTCCTTGCCCACGCCGGTTTCACCCTGAACCAGGACCACGGTGTCCAGCAGGGCAGCCCGGCCCACAATCCGGAGGATGTCTAGGATGGCGGGGTCCTCTGCAACAAACTCCGGGGAGCGGAGGAGTTGCTGTCGGATGACAGAGATCTCCGTCTCATAGCGTTCGTTGATTTTTCGGTGCTTTTCCAGCGTCTCCTGAAGGGCGGTAAGCTCCGAGATGTCTCGGACATTGGTAACCACCATGGCGATATTGTCGTCCCAGTCAAAAATGGGGGTGCTGGTCACCACGGCCCGTCGTCCTGTGCGGAAGGTCTGCTCAATGGTGATAGGTGAGCCGCTCTCCATAGCCATCAGTGTGGCGGACTGAGAAACGATACCTGTCTCCACAAGCTTTTCCATGGGGACCCCCACCACATCGGCGGCGGTGAGGCCCGAAATCACCTCGTATGAACGGTTCACCCAGGTGGGGACAGCCTTGGAGTCTGTGACGAAGATGCCGTCAAAGGAACTCTCCAAGATGGATAGCAGCCGTTTGATGATGTATTCATCATCCGGAAGACGCTGTAGGTTAGGCTGTTCCGGTAGATAAACCCGGTTGCGTTTCATGGGCACCCCTCCTTTTGTTTCAGAATAGCAACAGTCGAGTTGGATGTCAAGCTAAAATTGTCCTTGTAACTGGCTGGCTTATCGTGTAAAATGACCACAATTAAAATAAGGAACGTGAGAGGATGTTGGGATGGCAGCTTTGACGCTGGGAACGGTTTTCGAACAAACAAGAAAGAAGTATGATCTGAAGCTTTTAGCCGGGGAGCAGGGGCTGCACCGCTCTCTCCGTTGGCTCTATTTTTCGGAGGATATCGAAAATGCCGACTTCCTACGGGGTGGCGAGCTGATGCTACTCACAGGCTATAGCTTTGGAGGCCAGGAAGGCTTTGAGCGCTTTGTGAAGATGCTCATCAGCAGGGACGCTTGCGGAGTGATCGTCAACGTAGGGAAGTACATTTTCCCCGAGGATATCTCCCCCGAGCTGCTGACCCTGTGCAATGAGCGCCAGTTTCCCTTTATCATCATGCCCTGGAAATATCATCTTACGGATATCTGGCAAGACTACGGTCAGCAAATATTTCTCCGCGCCCATGAACAAAACCGGCTGACCTACATTTTTCAGATGCTCTTGGAGGATATTCGGCACTACTCGCCTGAGGACGAAAGCCGCCTCATAGCCAACCGGTTTATACCTCGGGGCAGCTTCTGCGTGGCGGTGCTGTCTTGGACGCATAGGGAGCGGAAACCGGCAGAATTATTAGGAGAAGTGGCGGTGGTTGTGGAGAACCACTTGAATCAAGTGAGGGAGCCGGCCTGCGCCTTTCCATATAGGAACCGGCAGGTACTGGTGTTTCAGCCCCAAAATGTCCAGGAGATGAAACCCATGCTGGAGGAACTTCAAAGCTATTGCAGCCGGCGCTTTCCAGAGCTTACATTTACATGTGCGCTTGGCTCCGTGGAACAGGGGGTGGAACAGCTGGGTGAGAGTTATGCCCGTGCATTGGCGGCTCTGTCCTGCGGGGTTTACCAGGGGACAGGATTCATATCCTTTGAGGACCTGGGGGTTTTTCGGCTGTTCTTTACCTGTCGGGATCGCTCGGTGCTGGACGGATTTTCCAAAATCTTGTCGCCTTTAGAGGAATATGACGCCCAATATGGCGGCCAGCTGACAGAGACCCTGCGGCGCTACATGCAATTTAACGGTAGCGTGAACATGGTTTCCGATGCTATGTATTGCCATCGAAATACCACCAACTACCGCATCAAGAAGATTAAGGCACTGCTGGGGACAGATCTGGACAGTCAGGAAATGCTGTTTCAGCTCCAATTGGCATTTTACATTCGGGAGTATCAGCAGATATATCCGGCAGCGGAATAGACCTTACAAGAAAAGGCGGCGCCCCCTCGCGGAGAGAACTCCGCGAAGGGGGGTGCCGCCTCTGAGCTTGGAGATATATTTTTTATGAGTATGGGAGAATGAGGTTACAGGAGAGCCTTGATGGATTCTTTAAAGATAGCCAGACCGGCATCCAGCTGTTCATCGGTCATGACCAGGGGGGCCAGGAAGCGGATGACGTTGCCAAAGGTACCGGCATTCTCGATCATCAGGCCGCGCTTAGCAGCTTCCTGAACCAGTGCATTGACGAAGGGAGCGTCGGGCTCCTTGGTGATGGGATCCTTGACAAACTCAATGCCGACCATGCCGCCCATGCCGCGAACATCACCGATGATGGGGAATTCCTTCTGCCAGGAGGTGACCTGCTCCATAACCACCTTGCCTATGGCTGCGGAACGTTCGGCCAGATTGTCGCGCTCCATGACTTCGATCACTTTCAGAGCAGCGGCGCAGGCTAAGGCGTTGCCGCCGTAGGTTCCGCCGATGGTGCCGCCGGGGATATTTTCCATGATCTCCTCACGGGCCACAACAGCACTGAGGGGAACGCCGCCGGCGATGGACTTGGCGGTAGCCAGGATGTCGGGCTGAATGCCTTCCTCGGCCCAGTGCTCACAGGCAAACATCTTGCCGGTACGGCAGAAGCCGCTCTGTACTTCGTCGGCGATGAGGAGGATGCCATGCTCGTCACAGAGTTGACGGACAGCTTTTACCCATTCGATAGGAGCGGGGATAAAGCCGCCTTCGCCCTGAAGGGGCTCCACCACGATGGCTGCGGTGAGGTGAGCGGGAGAAGCTTCTTCGAATACGGTCTTGAGGCTCTCCATGTAGTATTCAACGCGGGCTTCCTCGGGCAGGCCGGCGGGATCACGATAGTAGTAGGGGAAGCGTGCGCGATAGATGCCATCGGGGAAGGGGCCCATGCCGGTGGCGTAAGCCTTCTTGGAGGTCATGGTCATGGTAAGCATGGTGCGGCCGTGGAAGGCGCCGGAGAAGACAATGATGTTGGGGCGCTTGGTGTAGCCTCTGGCAATTTTCACAGCGTTTTCATTAGCTTCGGCACCGGAGTTGGCAAGGAAGGTCCTCTTCTTGTCTCCCTTGACGGGAACGATAGAGGCCAGCTTTTCAGCCAGAGATACATAGCCTTCGTGGGTGACGATATTGAACATGCCGTGGAAATAGCGTTCTGCCTGGGCTTTGACAGCCTCGACGACTTCGGGCTGGGAGTAGCCGATGTTCAAAACGCCGACGCCGCCGATCCAGTCTAGGAAGCGGTTGCCGTCCACGTCTTCCAGCATGGCGCCTTCACCGCGGCTGATCACCACGGGATACACGCACTTTACAGCGGAGGGCACAGCGGCAGCGCGGCGGTCAATGATGGCCTTGGCCTTTGGGCCGGGAAGAGTTTCAGTAATGATGCCGGGCAGTTCTTTTGCTAGCATGAAAAACACTCCTTCTTATCAATTCATGAATGGTTAAAATAAGGTATTATATATGTCGTAGACGGCGGCGTCATCTAGGGGGACAAAGTTATTGGCCATCAAGCGTTGCTGGTTTTCCCGGACGGAATCGGTAAAGCCCTGGATATCTGCCTCTGTCATGCCATACTCATGGAGCGGTTTCTTGGGAATGAGGATATTTAGCAGGTTTTCCAGCTCCTCATAAACGCAGGAGACCTCACAGCCCAGAATGTCCGCGATAAAGGCGTTGAGCTTTGCGATCTCACCATCGGCTTTGATGGAGATATACTTATTGAGCACGCCTGTAAACATAGCGTAGTTGGCTTCGCCGTGAGGGACGTGGTACACAGCGCCCAGGGGATAGCTCAGGGCATGGACAGCGGCGCAGCCGGCGTTGCCGAAGGCGATGCCCGCATAGGTGCTGGCGACGAGGAAATCGCCCAGCAGAGGAATTCTGGCCTCTTGGCCTTTGTCGCGGATCTCCATGAAGCCCCGGAGGATGATTTCAATGGCGCGGTGACCGAAGAGCTTGGAGAATTCCGTGGCCTTGGGAGAGAGGCTGGATTCCACGGCGTGGACCAGAGCGTCGATAGAGCTGGTGGCGAAGAACCGGAAGGGCAGGCCGTGGAGAAGCTCCGGAATCAGCACTGCGTGGTCCGCGAAAAGGGCGGGGCCCGCCAAACCCTTTTTTTTGGTGCCGCGACTGTTGAGGGCCAGAATGGAGATGTTGGTTACCTCACTGCCTGTACCACAGGTGGTGGGGACGATGATCAGCTCCTTGCCCTTGGCAAGAGCCACGTTGCCATCATAGAGATCCAGCACGGGAGAGACATCATGGCCTCCACCATGTCGTCGGAGGGCTCGCCCACACCGTACTTCTCCTGAAACATCACCTGACAGGAGAGGTTCATGGCACCGAATGCCGGGGTGTAGATGTATTCGTTGGTGAGAATTAGATCGTCCTCGCCCAGGTGAAACTCAGTAGCGAACTCCTGACAGCTTGCCAGCTGGGAGATGAGAGGTTTGATCAAAAACTGTTTCATGTCCGTTCATCCTTTCCACAATATCTTATATTCTTATGCAAGAGTGCCCAATATTATCGCTTTTTTTTCGTGGAACCGTAGCGGGGACAAGAATGGCCGTTATAGACCAAGGGCACCCTGTGAAAGTGCCTTCAGTATAGCATAGAAAAAATCAGGAGGATATGGAGCAGAAGCCTAAAAATCCCCTTCGTCCTTGTGTTAAGGCACAAAGACGAAGGGGATATCATGGATTCATTGGTCAGAATCACCAGAAGACTGCCGACGGAAGCTGGATGGCAGCCCCAGCGCCTCCCGATATTTGGCAACAGTTCGGCGGGAAATGGACAATCCATCCTGTGCCAAAAGAAGCATCAAGGCCTGATCGCTCAAGGGGTGTCTGGGGTTTTCCTGCCGAATAAGTCGGACAATGGCAGCCTTAATCATCAAGGAGGAGAGGGGGGTGGCGGCCTCTCCCACCCGCCGGGGAAAAAAGTGAGATAGAGGGAAGATTCCCTCCTTGCATTGAAGGTGTTTGTGGCCCAAGGCGCGGCTCACGGTGGAGGGATGCAGCTCCAGCTCCTCCGCCAGCTCATAGCGGCCAAGGGGCACGGGGGCCGGGATTTTACCGGTGAAGTAATCCGCCTGCCGATGCATCAAAAGCTCCAGGCAGCGAGTTAAGGTGCTCTCACGTCGGGTGACACAGTGGAGAAGCCATTGGCTTTTCTGCAGCCTTTCCTGAAGATAACGACGAACCTCCGGATCTTCGGTGGTCTCCAGCATTTTTAAGTATGCATCGGAAAGGCGGTAGCGGGGCAAATCCCATTGGTTGAGTACCAGTTGAAGTCCCTCCTCGGAGTCCACCACCCAGGCGTCAGGGCGGATATAGACGATGGGTTCCGGGGTGGCCCACGCTGACCCTGGCCGTGGGTTTAGCCCCTGAATGACAGCTGCTGCCGCCTGTACAGAGGACATCGGGGTACTCAAGGATTTTGCTATCGCCGCGTAGTGTCCCTTTGAGAGATCCTCCAGATGGCCCGCCACCATCGCCCGGGCTACGGACTGATCCCCCGGGATACGGTCAAGCTGCAGGGTGAGGCACTGGGCCAAGTTTTTGGCGGCGATGCCAGGGGGATCCAGACTTTGCATTACGGACACGCCCTCAAGAAGTAGCGGCTCAGGCACGCCGGTATCCAGAAGATCCTCCAGATCCGCTTCTAAAAGGTAACCTTTGTCATCTATCATCTCCGACAGATAGAAACAGAGAGCTTCCAGAGGCTTAGCAAGCCCCAGACGGGAGATCTGATCTCGGAGAAACAGAGGGAGCGTATCCGTCCCCTCGGGGGAGATACCCTCAGGGAGATCCTCGGGTGCGGAGGTATCCAACCAGGGGGCGCTGGCCCGCAGGTTGGCCCAGGCGAGCACTCGATCAAAATCCGGGTCTTCCTCTAAAACCGGATTCTCCTCTGCCTGACGGGTGAGGTATTCTCCCAACTCCTGGGTGTTCATCTGAAGGATTTTCATAGACTGCAAAAGGGAGGGAGAAAGCTGCAATTGCTGTGCCAGATGTAGAATCTGATCCATGGCGCCCAAGGGAAGCTCCCTCCTTTCAAACTGTCTGCTTTGCGGACATTATACTGGGGATTTGCCTCAAAGTAAAGGACAGGAAATCCCCGGTTTGCATAATTGACAAAGCTGGAAGCAAATGCTATGATAGCCATAAATAAAAATAAATACAGCAGGATGATGGGCTCGGGAGAGACCGCTGGAAGATGGTGAAGCGGCACCGAAGGGGAGGGCGTGAAAACTCTCAGGTAACAGGGACCGGGCCCGGACGACACTCTGGAGAGTCATGGAGCGACCATGACACCGAAGAGGCAATCTCCGTGTTTCGGGGAGAATCTTTCAGGTTAGATACGGAGACGCACATATTTTGTTGCGCCTCCGTTTTTGTATACAAAAGTGGGGGCCAAGGCACACTGCAGCAGAAAGGAATGCGAACATGGAGAAAAAAACACCACTATATGAGGTACACTTGGAATGGGGCGGGAAGATCGTTCCCTTTGCCGGGTACCTGCTTCCGGTGCAGTATCAGGGGATTATTGAAGAGCATATGGCAGTCCGAGAGGCCGCGGGCCTCTTTGATGTGTCCCATATGGGAGAAGTACTCTTCACCGGGGCCGATGCCTTACACACCCTGAACCGGATCTGTTCAAATGAATTTTCGGATATGAAGGTGGGACGGGTGCGCTACAGTCCCATGCTCAATCCCAAAGGCGGTGTCATTGACGATCTCTTGATCTATAAGATGGCCGAGGATCGCTATCTGATGGTAGTCAATGCTGCCAATCGAGAAAAAGATGTGACCTGGATTCTGGGCAATCTGGTGGGAGACACTAAGGCGGAGGATATTTCTGACGAGATGGCACAGCTTGCTCTTCAGGGGCCGGCGTCTAAGGAAATTCTGACGGGTCTGGTTTCCGAAGAGGCCTTGCCCAAGGGCTACTATACCTTTGTGGATCAGGTAGACGTGGCGGGAATCTCTTGCCTCATCTCCCGGACGGGCTACACCGGCTCCTTTGGCTATGAGTTGTACTGCAAGGCAGAGTGCGCTCCTGATCTCTGGAAGACGCTCATGGAAGCAGGGAAGGAAAAGGGACTGGTTCCCTGCGGTCTAGGCGCCCGGGACACCCTTCGGCTGGAGGCCTCCATGCCGCTATACGGTCATGAGATGGACGATGAGGTCAGTCCTCTGGAAACCGGACTGGACTTTGCCGTCAAGATGCAGAAGGAAGACTTCATCGGGAAGCAGGCTCTCATAGATCGGGGTGAGCCTGCCATCAGCCGTGTTGGTCTTAAGGTCACCGGACGGGGGATTATCCGGGAGGATGCAACCCTCTTTGCAGGGGAGACTCGGGTAGGGCGAACCACCTCCGGCACCCATCTGCCCTATTTGAAAGCCGCCTATGCCATGGCGCTGGTGGAGAAAGCATACAGTGCCCCTGGCACTGTGCTGGAAGCGGAAGTGCGGGGCAGACGCATTGCGGCACAGGTGGTGGAGTTGCCCTTCTACAAAGGGTAAGCACTTCAATTGTAGAGTTCTTTATATTTGAGAGGAGTTTTTTATTTATGAATTATCCCGAACATTTATTGTACAGCAAGAGCCACGAATGGGTGGAGTTTACCTCTGAGGATACCGCCAAAGTGGGTCTGACCGATTTTGCCCAGGATCAGCTTGGCAGCCTGGTTTTTGTGAACCTGCCTGAGGTGGGTGATCCCATCACCGCAGGGGAAGCCTTGGGAGATGTGGAGAGCGTGAAGGCTGTATCCGATGTGTACTCCCCCTTGACTGGCACGGTGTCTGCCGTAAACGAGGACCTTCTGGATACCCCTGAGGCCATCAATCAGGATCCCTACGGTGCTTGGCTGGTGGAAGTGGAGGGGATCACCGACCGGGAAGAGCTTCTGTCTGCGGAGGAGTACGAAACGCTCTGCCAGGGGGAGGGCTGATTGATGGGAAACTATCTGCCGACCACGGCGGCCCAGCAAAAGGAGATGCTGGAGGCCCTGGGGCTGAGCAGCCTGGAGGAGCTATATCGGGGTCTGCCCCAGGAGCTGATCTTAAAGGATGGTCCTGACATCCCTTCCGGCAAGAACGAACTGGAGCTATTCCGCATGATGGCCGATCTGGCAGGCAAGAACAAGGTGTACACCACTATCCTCCGGGGAGCGGGAGCCTATCGCCACTATATCCCCGCCGTCGTCTCCGCCATCGCCTCTAAGGAGACCTTTGTCACCGCCTATACCCCCTATCAGGCGGAGCTGTCCCAGGGTATCCTTCAGTCTATTTTCGAATTTCAGACCATGATCTGCCAATTAACGGGGATGGATGTGTCCAACGCCTCCGTCTACGACGGCGCCACAGCGGCAGCGGAAGCCATCGCCATGTGCCGGGATCGGAAGCGCACAAAAGCCCTGGTGTCTGCCGTGGCGGATCCACAGACAATTGAAGTCATCCGTACCTATTGTTGGGCCTCAGACTATGAGATGGAGCTGATCCCCGCGAAAGATGGCGTCACTGATGTTGACGCCCTGCGGGACATGCTCTCCGGCGACACGGCCTGCGTTCTGATTCAGCAGCCCAACAGCCTTGGCATGCTGGAACAGGCGGAGGAGATCGGCGCCATTGCACACGAGGGCGGCGCAAAGTTTGTCATAAGTGTCAATCCCATTGCCACCGCCATTTTGAAGACCCCCGCCGAGTGCGGGGCGGATGTGGCCGTGGGTGACGGTCAGCCCTTGGGCCTGCCTTTGGGCTTCGGGGGTCCCTACCTGGGCTTTATGGCCACCACTGAGGCCATGATGCGAAAGCTCCCCGGCCGTATCGCCGGTGAGACCACCGATGAAGAGGGAAGACGAGCTTTTGTCCTGACACTGCAAGCCAGAGAGCAGCATATTCGCCGGGAGAAGGCCAGTAGCAACATCTGCTCCAACCAGGCCCTGTGTGCTACCACCGCGGCGGTGTATATGGCCACCATGGGTCCAGAGGGCATGCGTCAGGTGGCGGAGCAGTGCTATAGCAAGGCGCATTATCTGGCCCAGGAAATTTCCAAGATTCCCGGGTTTGCGCTGCGGCACAAGGGAGAATTCTTTCATGAATTCGTGACGGAATGCCCCTATGAAACGGTGGTTGTCATGAATAAGCTGGGTGACGCCGGGATTCTGGGGGGCTTGTCCCTTCAGGGCGGCGGTATCCTGTGGTGTGCCACGGAGATGGTGAGCATAGAGGAAATCCATCTGGTGGCAAAGTTATTGAGAGAGTTGGTGTAGACATGAAGCTTCTGTTTGAAAAGAGTGTGGAAGGCAGAAAGACCCATTGTCTGCCCCCTTGTGATGTCCCCTCCTTTACCCTGCCTGAGGAGCAGAAAAGAAGAATTCCTCTGCCCCTGCCGGAGCTATCAGAGACGGATGTTAGCCGCCATTATTCCGCCCTGGAGAAGCGTGCATTCGGCGTGAACCACGGGTTTTATCCCTTGGGTAGCTGCACCATGAAGTATAACCCGAAAATCAATGAAAAAGTGACTACACTCCCCGGATTTGCTGATATCCACCCCCTCCAGCCTCAGTTTACCGTGCGGGGCGCCCTTAGGGTGCTGCGTCTTGCGGAACAGTACCTGACCCAGATCACGGGCATGGATGCCATGACCTTCCAGCCTGCTGCGGGAGCCCATGGAGAGCTCACAGGTTTGCTGCTCATAAAGAAGTATCACCAGAGCCGGGGGGATACGGCCCGTAAAAAGATGATAGTTCCCGACTCCGCCCACGGCACAAATCCCGCCACCGCCACCATGTGCGGCATGGATGTGATTAATATCCCCTCCGGGCCGGACGGCTGTGTGGATTTAGAGCGGCTGCGCGCCGCGGTGGGCCCGGATACCGCGGGCTTGATGCTTACCAATCCAAACACTCTTGGCATCTTTGAAAAGAATATTCTGGAGATCACCAAGATCATCCATGACGCAGGTGGCTTAGTTTACTATGACGGGGCCAATCTGAATCCCATTGTGGGCATCATCCGCCCCGGAGATATGGGTTTTGACTGTGTCCATCTGAATCTCCACAAGACCTTCTCCACCCCCCACGGTGGAGGTGGCCCCGGCAGCGGTGCGGTGGGTTGTAAGGCTTTCTTGGCGCCCTTCCTCCCCGCCCCCCATGTGGTGGATGCGGGCATGAACGTTGGCTTTAAGGCCAAGGAGAAGTGCCCTGAAACAATAGGACGGGTTAAGGCCTTCTACGGGCATTTTTTGGTTGCCCTGCGGGCCCTGTGCTATGTGGCAACCCTGGGTCGTGAAGGGGTGCCGGAGGTGGCAAAGCACGCGGTGCTCAACGCCAACTATCTGATGAAGCGCCTGTCTGAGCGCTTTGAGGTGGTAAATGAGGGCCTTTGCATGCATGAGTTTGTCATCACTATGGAGCGGGAGGCAAAAGAAAAGCATGTCACCGCCATGGACATCGCCAAGGGTCTGCTGGATCACGGCATGCAT
>JAGFXS010000005.1 GCA_017861415.1 Bacillota bacterium | reverse complement strand
GCTGCCGGGTATGCGGTGCGCTCCAGCGCTTTGGAGGAAGACGGCGCCTTTGCCTCCTTTGCTGGACAGCAGGATACCTATCTGAATGTGCGGGGGCAGGATGCTCTGCTGGAGCATGTCAAGGGCTGCTGGGCCTCGCTCTTTGGGGAGCGGGCCATGCTCTACCGATTGCAGAGCGGCATTACGGAGGAGTTGCCTGCCATTGCTGTGGTGGTGCAGGAGATGGTTCCTGCGGCGGCCGCCGGAATTATGTTCACTGCCGACCCCGGAAACGGCCACCGGGGCAGACTTTGCATCGAGGCAGGCTTCGGACTGGGTGAGGCGCTGGTGTCCGGCTTGGTTCGATCTGATCTCTACGTGCTGGAGAAGGAGAGCGGTGCAATCCTTCGGAAGGAGATTGGTAAAAAGGAACTGCAGATTGTCTCTGGTGAAGCTGGTGGGGTGGAGACGAAGGCCATTTACGGGGATTTGGCAGAGCAGCAGGTTCTTACGGATGAGTTGATCGCCCAGCTAGCCTGCTGGGGGAAACGGGCAGAGGCCCTCTACGGCGCCCCCCAGGACATGGAGTGGTGCCTTGAGGGCGACAAACTGTTTGTTCTGCAATGTCGCCCCATTACTTCTCTGTTCCCCCTGCCAGAGCCTCCGCCGGAAGACCAAAGGCTACATGTCTATCTATCGTTCAGTCACCTTCAGGTGATGACCGAACCCATTTCACCCCTTGGCATTGATCTCCTGCGGTTTTTCCCGTCGGTGGACAGTGCCAAACACCCCCAGGATTATCCCTTCCTGAAGGCGGCTGCCGGGCGGGTATATGTGGATCTGAGCAGTCTGCTGGCCCACAATGTGATGGGTAAAGGCATCGCCAAGCTCTCCTCCAATATTGATTACCTTTTTCACTCGGGGCTTACCCAGCTGCGGGCAAGATCGGACTTTCAGCCGCGGATCGCAAAAAATCCAGCTGCCGTTCACGCTCTGCGGGGCTTCGCTTTCGGAATCGTACGGAAAGCTGCTTGGAACATTCTTTTCCGGAAGCCTGAGGGCAATATCGCAGCCTACACCGAACATATAAACGACGTTTTGGGCCGGGCACAGGAAACCCTTCGGAGAGCAGAATCCCCCCGGGAGAAATTGCTGGCCATTCGGAGCGTTCTCGACTTTCGTAATGAATTCCGACATGCCATGCCGAAGGTGGGCGCCGGAATCCTCAGCTACAAGATGGCGGTAGGGCTGGAAGCCAAAACCTTTGGCGACCACCGCTATGTGGATGGCATCATAAGCGGCTTTGAGGGTAGCTTTACCGGAGAGATGGGACTAAAAACAGCGGATCTGGCGGAGCATGTGCGCCAATCTCCGGCGCTGGTTGCCTTGCTGTCCCAAACGCCATCCCGGGAGCTGTCGGCCAAAATCGAGGGCCTTGACAGCTATCCGGACTTTCGCGCCTGCTTTGCAGACTTTATGGAGCATTTCGGCATGCGGGGCAGCGGGGAGATTGACGTGGGGCGCAGCCGCTTTTGCGAAGATCCGGCGCCTCTGGTGCAAACCATTCTGGCCATGGCGCAAAGCACATGGGAGAAGACACCCAGAGAAGAGTACCGGGAGAAATCGAAACAGTCCCTAGAGCAGGAACAGGAATTGCTGCGGTTGATGCGGGAGGAAAAAGGATACTTGAAAAGCCGGGTGATGGCCCGCCTACTGCGTGTGATGCGAAACTACTTGCCCCTGAGAGAGACGCCCAAGCACCTGATCTGCTGTCTTCTGATGCTGGCGAAAGAGGAGCTTTTGTCTCTGGGTAAAGATCTGGTCCGGCAGGAGCGCCTGACCGCTGCAGAGGATATTTTCTTCCTGAGATACTGGGAGCTTTTAGACGGCACAGAAACCGGCTGCGATTACCGCCCCTTGGTGGCTGCCCAGAAGCTGCTCTATCGTCACTACGCAAAGCTGACACCGCCCCGTATTCTAACCAGCGATGGTGAGGAGATCAGGGGCAGCTATCAGCATGAAGCGCTTCCGGAGCATACTTTTGCGGGTATGCCCACTTCCGCCGGACGGGTGGAAGGCATTGCCCGAGTGATTCTGGATCCCGGCCGGGAATCTCTGGCTAAGGGTGAAATTTTGATCGCGCCCTTTACCGATCCGGGTTGGACACCGCTGTTTCTCAATGCCGCTGCGCTGGTGGCGGAAGTGGGGGGACTGTTAACCCATGGCTCTATCGTAGCCAGAGAATATGGCATCCCCGCCGTGGTAGGAGTGGAAAACGCCACGAAGGTCATCAAAACCGGTCAGCGAATTGTAGTGGACGGCAATCAGGGTTGGGTACAGATTTTAGACAGAGAATGATGTGCAGTGATTGCCCTCATTGGGTTTATGACACCCTCAATTCTCAAAAATACTCTTGACATTTCAAAATGAGAGCTTATAATGACTAAAGATAGTTTATCGCATAAAAGCGATAAAGCGACCAAAGGATAACTGAAAAGGAAGGTTGAAACGAATGAAAAATTTGCGCAAGATTCTTGCTCTTGCCGTTTGTCTTGGTATCGCAGGCTCTTTGGCGGCTTGTGGAGCCACACCGGCCCCCGCACCCAGCGGAGACGCTGATAAGACCTATACGGTAGGAATCATTCAGGCTGTACAGCACGAGGCGCTGGATGCTGCAACCCAAGGTTTCCGCGATGTGCTCACTGAGAAGCTGGGCGACAAGGTAACCTTTGATGAGCAGAACGCCCAGGGCGACATTCCCACCAATGCTACCATTGCCAACGGACTGGTATCCGCCAATGTGGACCTAATCCTGGCCAACGCAACCCCCTCTCTCCAGGCAGCCGCAGCCGCTACCGGCGAGATTCCCGTTCTGGGTACTTCCGTCACCGAGTATGGTGTAGCGCTGAACATTACCGACTTCTCCGGCACCGTGGGTGGCAACGTTTCCGGCACCTCCGATCTGGCTCCCTTGGATCAGCAGGCTGCTATGATTCAGGAAATCTTCCCCGACGCGAAGAACGTGGGCCTGCTGTACTGCTCTGCCGAGCCCAACTCCCTTTATCAGGTCGATACCGTGAAGGCGCTGCTGGAAGATATGGGCTATACTTGCACCATGTATCCCTTTGCCGACTCCAACGACTTAGCCGCCATTGCCACAACCGCAGTGGGTGCCAGCGATGTCATCTATGTGCCTACGGACAACACCGTTGCCTCTAACACCGGTATCATCGACAATATTTGCCGTCCCGCAGGGGTTCCTGTGATGGCAGGCGAAAAGGGCATTTGTGCCGGCTGCGGCGTGGTAACCCTATCCATTGACTACTATGACCTGGGCCGTGCCACCGGCGAGATGGCGTATAAGATTCTCACCGGAGAAGCCGATATCTCCACCATGCCCATCGAATACGCCCCCAACTTCACCAAGATGTACAACGCAGAAATCTGTGAAGCGCTGGGCATCACCGTACCCGACGACTATACAGCCATTAGCTAAGTTTTTCGTTAGGAAACCTCTGAAAACGACAGAAAAGGCTTCCCTTTTCTGTCGTTTTCAGCTATGCTAGAGAGGCCTTTTGCGGCTCGGCTGTTTGCCCGCATAAGGTCAAAACCCATTTCTTGGAGGGAAGAACCTTGCCACTCAATCCGCTTGATCTCATAGCCCAAATGCCGGGTGCAGTGTCCCAGGGGCTTATTTGGGGCATCATGGCCATCGGCGTTTTCATTACCTTTAAAATATTGAATATTGCCGACCTGACAGTAGACGGCTCCTTCTGCACTGGCGGTGCAGTCTGCGTGATGATGCTGCTAAACGGTCATCATATTGCTGTGGCCATGCTGTGTGCCTTTATTGCCGGACTCTTGGCAGGCGCCGCCACAGGCTTTTTCCATACTTTCTGCGGAATTTCCGCCATCCTGGCGGGCATCCTCACCCAGTTGGCCCTCTGGTCTGTAAACCTGGCCATTATGGGCCGGGCAAACCAGTCTATTAATGTGAACAATTTTGATCTTTTGGTTTCGCTGCGCTATCTCCAGGAAGTAATCAAGGGCGTGCGCCCCTTCTACTGGTCGCCTATCTTGGTGGTGGGCGTTTTTCTGGTGCTCATCATCGGCCTGCTCTACTGGTTCTTTGGTACGGAGCTGGGCTCTGCTGTCCGCGCCACCGGTGCGAATCTGAACATGGCCAGGGCGCAGGGGATCAACACCGCCGCCAACACCGTTCTGGGGCTGATGCTGTCCAACGGCCTTGTGGCCTTGTCCGGCGCAATCTTGGCTCAGTACAGCGGCTTTGCGGATATCAATATGGGCCGGGGTGCCATTGTTATCGGTCTGGCTGCCGTCATCATAGGAGAAGTGGTCTTTGCGCGGATCTTCCGCAACTTTGGACTGCGCCTTCTGGGCGTCGCCTTCGGTGCTGTGATTTACTATGTAGTAATTCAGGCTGTCCTATGGCTGCGCCTCGACCCCAATCATCTGAAGCTCCTCTCTGCCCTGGTGGTGGCCATGTTCCTGGCTGTCCCCTTTTGGCGGGAGAAGTATTTCTCCAAATCACTTCTGACAAAGAAGGGAGGGGCTGGCCATGCTTGAAATTCAGGAAATCAAGAAAGTCTTTAATCCTAACACCGTGAATCAAAAAGTGGCCCTTCAAAACCTCTCCCTGACCTTGAACGACGGGGATTTCGTGACGGTGATCGGCGGCAACGGTGCAGGAAAATCCACCATGCTCAATGCTGTGGCTGGGGTATTTCCTGTGGATGAGGGTAAGATCCTCATTGATGGAAGCGATGTGACCCGCCTACCAGAATATAGACGTGCAGCCTACATCGGCCGGGTATTTCAGGACCCCATGATGGGCACCGCCGCCAACATGGGAATCGAGGAAAACCTGGCGCTGGCTCTGCGTCGGGGGCAGAGCCGTACTCTGCGCTGGGGCATTACCGCCAAGGAGCGGGAGCGCTACCGTGAGCTGCTGGCTACCCTGGACCTGGGGCTGGAGCAGCGGTTGACCTCCAAGGTGGGCTTGCTGTCCGGAGGCCAGCGTCAGGCACTGACTTTGCTGATGGCCACGCTGAAAAAGCCAAAGCTTCTGCTGCTTGATGAACACACGGCGGCGCTGGATCCCAAGACTGCCGCTAAGGTGCTGGAGACCACGGAGAAGCTGGTGACCCGGGATCAGCTGACCACCCTGATGATCACGCACAACATGAAGGATGCCATCGCCCATGGCAACCGGCTCATCATGATGTTTGAGGGCCGGGTCATTATTGACGTGGCAGGGGAGGAAAAAAAGAAGCTGACGGTGGAAACGCTGCTGAGCATGTTCGGGAAAGCCAGCGGCTCTGACGAGGCAGACGACGCCATGTTGCTATCGTAGGCACTTCTATTAGGCAAAAATAGGCGCACTCCAGAATCAGGATTCAGGAGTGCGCCGTTGCTTTTAGAAGTACTCGGGCTGTTTCTGGGGGTATAGCAGGTCTCATGGCGGAATATAGCCAAATAACGGAGGATAGTCGTCGAAAAAGCGCGATTATTGTTGACAGGCTGGAGTGGTTTTGATAAGATACTCTAGGTTTGTCTCAGACCAAAATGTTGATTAGGATGTGTTTAAAGGATGGAGAAAAAAGCAGTAGACCCTTCTGCCTTGGGCCTATTTGGTCTGGCGATGGTCACATTGGTAGCATCCAGCCAAAAGCTGGGTATCACCGAAGGACAGGCATACATCATTCCCTGGGCCGTTTTCCTCGGCGCCATTGCCCAACTGATTGCCGGTCTTTTGGATTATAAAAAGGGAAATGTTTTTGGAGCAACAGCATTTTGTGCTTATGGTCTCTTCTGGCTGGGTATGTCCCTGTCCTGGCTGATGAATCTGGGCGCCCTGGGTACCGCGCTGAAGGATAACGTTGACCCCATGCAGATGGGCTTTGCATTCATCGGCTACCTGGTGCTGACGGTATTCCTCACCATCGGTGCAGCGGAAGCCAATAAGGTGCTCCTCATCGACTTCCTGCTCATTGACGTGCTGTTTCTTGGTCTGGCGGTCAGCGCATTTACCACCGGCCACACCCATGAGGTTTTCCACATGATGGCAGCAGTTTCGGAAATCATCATTGCGGCAGTCTCTCTCTACGGCGCAGGCGCCAATGTGCTCAACAACCACTTCGGCAAGACTTTCCTTCCTGTAGGAAAGCCCTGCGGCATTTTTGTCAAAGGTGGCGTAGGTCACTGATTCTATCGCTTCTCAAAAGACGTCCATGGATTCTATGGACGTCTTTTTGCATAGTCGAGACAACTGGCAATAAAAAAGAGAGGCCACCCGATGATCGGATGGCCTCTCTTTTACACATATAGAGGACAATGCTTAGTATTTGAAGAAGCCTTCGCCGCTCTTCTGGCCCAGCTTGCCGGAGCGAACCATTTTCCGCAGCAGGGGGGCGGGACGATACTTGGTGTCGCCGGTCTCGGCATAGAAGGTTTCCATGATGGCCAGGCAGGTATCCAGGCCGATAAGGTCAGCCAGATGAAGGGGGCCCATGGGGTGGCCGGCACCCAGCTGCAGACCGATGTCGATGTCCTCTGCAGAGGCCAGACCTTCCTGCAGGACAAAGATGCCTTCGTTAACCATGGGAACCAGAATGCGGTTCACCACGAAGCCAGGGCCTTCACCGGCCTCGATGGGAGTCTTGCCCACTTCCTTCATCAGGTCGTATGCAGACTTAAAGGGCTCATCGGCAGTATTCAGGCCGCGGACAACTTCCACCAGCTTCATCACAGTGGCGGGGTTAAAGAAATGCAGACCGATGAAACGCTCGGAGCGCTTGGTGGAGGAGGCGATGGCGGTGATGGAGTAGGAAGAAGTGTTAGAGGCGAAGATGGTCTCGGGCTTGCAGATGCCGTCCAGCTCACCAAAGATCTTTTTCTTGATTTCCAGGTTTTCCACAGCGGCCTCAATGACCAGATCGCAGTCGGCGGCGTCGGCCAAGGTGGTGGTGTAGGTGACGTTGGCCAGCATGGCATCCATCTCGGCCTGGGTCTTCTTGTTTTTGGCTACCAGCTTGGCCTGGTTGGACTCTAAGCGTCCCTTTGCACCCTGGATGAGTTCGTCGTTCAAGTCACGGACGACGACGGCCTTGCCTGCACCAGCCAGTACCTGAGCGATACCTAGGCCCATGATGCCGCCGCCAAGAATCATAATTTTGTTGATTTGCATATAAAATCCTCCTAATTCAATAACAGATAAAGATCCTGTTGTGTATACTCGTAGTCATTTATGTCGTGGGCAATCAGCGGTTTTTAAAACCATCTAGCTTTCGCTTTTCTAAGAAAGCAATCATGGCGTCCTTTTGATCCTCTGTGTCAAAGCAGGTGGAGAAGGCCAGGGACTCATAGGTGATCGCGGTGGCGATGTCTGCCTGAAGACCGCGGCGCACAGACTGCTTGGCGGCGCGTACAGCGATCTGAGGCTGTCCGGCAATTTGTTTGGCCAGCTTTATGACTTCTTCCATCAGCTGATCCTTGGGCACCACACGGTTCACCAGGCCGATATCCAAAGCCTTTTGCGCGTCGATGGGTTTGGCGGTCAGGATCATCTCCATAGCCTGGCCCACGCCAACCATGCGAGGGGTGCGCTGGGTGCCGCCAAAGCCAGGCATGATGCCCAGGCTTACCTCGGGCAGGCCAAACATGGCATCGTCCGCAGCAATGCGGATATCACAGGCCAGCGCGATTTCGCAGCCGCCGCCTAAGGCATAGCCGTTCACGGCGGCAATACTGGGCTTGGCCAGATTTTCAAGCTTTAGGCAAATGCGGCTACCCAGCTCGGAAAA
Organism: Bacillota bacterium; assembly: GCA_017861415.1. Taxonomy (GTDB): domain Bacteria; phylum Bacillota; class Clostridia; order Oscillospirales; family Oscillospiraceae; genus Evtepia. The sequence continues at coordinate 14,321 of JAGFXS010000005.1, read as the reverse complement.
GGCCTTTCCGCCGTTAACATTCATGGTGGTCATTTTACTGATGTCGGCCCCGGCGGCAAATGCGCGGCCGCGACCGGTGACAACAATGACATAGACATCTTGGTCGTCATTCAGCTCCCGCAAACCCTGCCGGAAATCGGACAGGACTTCGCTGGATAGGGAATTCAGCACTTCAGGGCGGTTCAGGGTAAGCATGCCCACATGCGATTCCTTGGTAACTTCGACAAATGACATGGGAAGTTCCTCCTATTTCAAGTCTTTAGAGCGGAAGCAAAGTTCCGCCCATGAATCATCAAGGATTAGTATACTGCAAAATGCTTCATGAGACAAGACAAAAACTTTGATGTTTTATACAAAATAATGGAATTGTTATGGGCAAATTAGTCAGAAAAGGCGGGAGAATAAACCCAACAAACCGGTTTCTGCGGGCAGGTAGAGAAGTGGCAGAAAAATTGCAGGAAGCATATTTCCTACCTTCAATTTTTTGGAGGAAAAGCCCAACATGTTGATGCCGATTCCCACAATGATAACCCCTCCTACCGCGCTCATCTCGGTAATCATAGAGTCGGTGAGAAAGATGGCCACAGAGCTTGCCAGCAGGGTGAGACCGCCCTGATAGAGCAAAATGGGGATAGCAGAGAAGGCAACGCCGATGCCCATGGCTGCGGCAAAAGTAATGGCAGTGATGCCGTCAATCACGCTTTTGGAGATAAGAATGGAGTAATTACCGTTGACCCCGGCCTCGATGGAACCCATCACAGCCATGGCACCCACACAGAAAAGGACGGAGGCGGTGACAAAGCCCTCGGTAAAGCGGCTGTTTCCACCTTCTTTCTCTCGGATGAGGCGGGTGCGGAGCGTCTCGCCCAGGCGATCCAGACGCTCCTCAATGCGAAGCGCTTCCCCCAGAAGGCAGCCGGCTACCAGGCAGACGATGACGCAGAGGGTGTTGCCTGTTGCAGTAGCAGAGGTGAAGCCAATGGCCAGGACGCACAGGGCTAATCCTTGGGTGACGATGGCGGTAAAACGGGGACTGATCCGGTTTCGGAAAAGAAGGCCCAGAAGACTTCCCAGAAGAATTAGGCCACAGTTAATAAAGGTTGCAATCATGAAAAATCAGACTCCTTTGCTGGCTAATGGGGAATCTGTACCATGATACTCTCTTCCATCCAGCTTGTCAAATCAATCCGAAATTGGAAGAAGGGTGCGGTTTTTAGGGCGATTCGCGGTTCTAAAAGGTACTAGCATGTTTCCCCTTTTGTGTCCATATAGTGGAAGGAAAGGAGGCGGCAGCTTGAAAAACATACGGTCCTCCACTCTTCGCGGGGTAGTGCTGCTCACTGCCACGGGGATTACCTCTCAGATTATTGCCTTTGTCTACCGCATATTCCTTTCCCAGCTGGTGGGGGCGGAGATTATGGGCCTCTATCAGCTTATTATGCCCGTATACGCCGTGATGCTATCCCTGAGCTCTGTGGGATTGACGTCTGCAGTGTCCAATCTCTCCGCTCGCTACCAAGCCATGGGGGATATGCGAGGGGTTTGGGAGGTGCGAAACCAAGCTCTGCGGCTGTTTTTCGCCCTGGCCGCCCTGCCCTGTGCCCTGATACTGTGCTTCTCCGACGGAGTCTCTGTTGCCATCATCGGAGATGCCCGAACCCAACTGGGTTTGCTGCTGCTGGTTCCTTGTCTCATACTCACCGGAGTAGAAAATGTCCAGAAATATTATTTCTATGGTACCGGTTGCGTGCGCCCCGCCGCATTGACTGAGCTCATTGAGCAGGTGCTCCGCACCATCCTGATTTTGGGCCTTTTAAGTCTACTACTGCCCCAGTATCCCGAGCGAATTGTTGGCATCATCGTCACGGGAATGATTCTTTGCGAAATTTTTTCCGCCGTGACCCAGACGGTGCTGTTCCGACGGCATCTTGGCCCGCCAGGGGCACTCCGAGGCAAGCACCGGACTCAGGTGAAACTCAGCAGGAACATCATGACCATCGCCGTACCTATTGGATTTACCGCCTTGCTGGGGAATCTTATCGGCTCGGCCAATTCCATTCTGGTGCCCCGCCTCTTGGTGCAAGGGGGGATGGAGCGAGCAGAGGCCATGCAGTCCTTCGGCGTCATGTTCGGTATGACCTTCCCCATGCTGTATTTGCCCACGGCCTTTCTGGGCGCGCTGAATCTCATCTTAGCGCCCAAGCTGGCGGAGGCAGCTGCCCTGGGCAGGATGGATCTGGTACGGCTCCGGGTACGGAAATCCGTGGCGGCGGCCAATCTGCTCCTCATTCCTGCCCTGGCACTTCTGGCAGTGGTGGGGCCGGGACTGGGGGCCATTCTCTATAAAGATCCCCGGGTGGGTAACCATCTGGATCTACTGGCCCTGGGAGTGCTGCTCTCCTGCTGGCAAACCCTGATGGGCAATGCCCTTTCGGGTCTGAATCTCCAGGCCAAAGCGGCTAAAATCGTTATCTTTTCCGATGTAGTCCAGCTGGCCATCACTTGGGCTACGGTAGGGAGGCCAGAATGGGGGCTGCGAGGCTTTGCCTGGGGATATGTGATCAGCTCGGCCCTGGGGGCATGGCTCTGCTGGCGGAAGCTTGCCGAGGAAACTGGGCTCACCTTGCCCGTTTACGATTGGTTTATCGCACCCTTGTTGGGGGCCGCCCTGTCGGCCACCTGCACGCGACTCCTCCATTCTATCCTGATACGGGGGGGCGCGGGGGTAGTGACCATTGAGCTATATTGCCTGGTTTTCGGGCTGGTGCTGTACCTAGCGGCCCTTCAGGCCCAGGGAATTTCCTTCCGGGGGTTACTCCGGGACGGGGGACTTGTCAAGGGAGAGAAAACACGGTAAACTAAAGAGACTGGAAGGGAGGTGTCTCCGATGGATCACGAGGCATATATGAGAGAAGCTCTGGTTATGGCCCAGGAGGCCTATGAGGCCGGAGAGGTTCCCGTGGGCTGTGTCATCGTCCGGAACGGGGAGATCATCGCCCGGGGGCGCAACCGCCGGGAGGAGGAGCAAAGCGCTCTGGCCCATGCGGAGCTGGATGCCATTGCCCAGGCCTGCCAGGCCCTAGGGGGCTGGCGACTAGGGGAGTGCCGGATCTATGTGACCTTAGAACCCTGCCCAATGTGTGCGGGTGGCATCATCAACGCCCGGATTCCCGAGGTCTACTTCGGGGCAAAGGACTCTGGAGTGGGGGCCTGTGGCTCTGTGCTGAATCTCTTCGAGGAGAATTTTCACCATAAGCCTTTGATCCGCGGCGGGATACTGCGGGGGGAATGTGCGGATATCCTTTCCAATTTCTTTGAAAAAGTGAGAAAAAAATCTGAAAAATCAGAGATTTAATGTTTTCGTAACAGTTGCGGTCTTTTTTTGTAATATCTTTTTGCTAAGATACAGTTGCAAGAGATCAAAGCTTCTTTTCATTTTTAACCTTCAGGGAAAACGGGACCGGCGGCCACCGGTCCCGTTTTCTCGTTTATTAGGCGCAAAGAGAACAGCCTGCCGTCTGCATAGACAGACGACAGGCTGTTTATTTTTTGATGTCCGATTCAGCGGAGCGGATGATTACTCGTCTAGTTTGAGGACGGCCATGAAGGCCTCTGTGGGGAGTTGAACGGTGCCTAAGGTGCGCATCTTCTTTTTGCCTTCTTTTTGCTTTTCCAGAAGCTTTTTCTTTCGGGTGATGTCGCCGCCATAGCACTTGGCCAGAACGTCCTTCCGCATGGCCCGTACGGTTTCCCGGGCGATGACCTTGCCGCCGATGGCTGCCTGGACAGGCACTTCAAAGAGCTGGCGGGGGATATTATCCTTTAGTTTCTCGCAGATCCGTCGGGCACGGGCATAGGCTTTGTCCCGGTGGGCGATGAAGGAGAGTGCGTCCACCTTGTCCCCGTTGAGTAGCAGATCTACCTTCACCAAATCGCTAGGGCGATACTCGAGAAATTCATAGTCTAACGAGGCGTAGCCTTTGGTGTTGGCTTTCAGAGCATCAAAGAAGTCGTAGATAATCTCGTTAAGGGGCATGGCGTAGTGGATTTCAACCAGATTGGCGTCCAGATACTGCATGTCCTTAAATTCACCCCGACGCTCCTGGCACATGGGCATGATGTTGCCCACATAGTCTGGGGGTGCGATGATGGTGACCTTGACATAGGGCTCCAAGGATTCGTTGATTTGGACGGGGTCTGGATAATTGTGTGGGTTGTCCACTTGAAGCTCAGTGCCGTCAGTCTTTACCACATGGTAGATAACCGAGGGCAGGGTGGTGATAAGATCCAGGTCAAACTCTCTCTCCAGCCGCTCCTGGATGATCTCCATGTGGAGCATGCCCAGAAAGCCGCAACGGAAGCCGAAGCCCAGAGCGATGGAGGATTCCGGCTCAAAGGAGAGTGCGGCGTCGTTAAGCTGTAGCTTTTCCAGCGCATCCCGCAGGTCGGGATATTTGGAGCCGTCCTCGGTGTAGATGCCGCAGTAGACCATGGGTCGGGCGGGGCGGTAACCGGGGAGCGGCTCGATCGCGGGGTTTGCCACAGTGGTAATGGTGTCGCCCACCCGGGTGTCCGCTACATTTTTGATGGAAGCGGCGAGATAGCCCACTTCGCCGGCAGAGAGGCTTTTGGCGGGCTCCATACCAATGGGGAGGAAATACCCAAGCTCTAGTACCTTGTGGGTGGCGCCCGAGGCCATCATCCGGATCTCCTGTCCCACTTGGAGGGTGCCCTCCATTACCCGGAAGTAGACAATGACCCCCTGATAGGCGTCATACTGGCTGTCAAAAATCAGGGCCTTAAAGGGGGCGTTCGCATCTCCCTTGGGGGCGGGGATGTGCTTTACCACGTCCTCCAGCACGGCGGGAATGTTGATGCCCTGCTTGGCAGAGATCTCCGGCGCGTCCTGGGCCTCCAGGCCGATGATGTTCTCCACCTCGTCCTTTACTCGCTTAGGATCAGCGGCGGGTAGGTCGATCTTGTTGATCACCGGACGAATCTCCAGATTATGCTCTAAGGCGAGGTAGGTGTTGGCCAGGGTCTGGGCCTCCACACCCTGAGAGGCGTCCACCACCAGAACGGCGCCCTCACAAGCGGCAAGGCTGCGAGAGACCTCATAGTTGAAGTCCACGTGGCCCGGGGTGTCGATGAGATTCAAGGTATAGGTCTCTCCGTCCTGGGCGGCATAGCGGACCTTAACGGCTCTGGCTTTTATGGTGATGCCACGCTCCCGCTCCAAATCCATGTTGTCCAGAAGCTGGCTCTCCATGTCCCGGGCGGCGACGGCGTTGCAAACTTCCAGCAGCCGGTCGGCCAGGGTAGATTTGCCGTGGTCAATATGAGCAATAATGGAAAAATTCCGAATTTTTGACTGGTCAAACATACAGGTATCCCCCTGAAGATGTAGGATCGTTCGAACCTTTGCACAAGACGGCAAGATAATCGTTAGTAGTCTCATATTCTATCATGTCATGGACGGCTTGTCCAAAGAAAAAACCATCCACCGCGAAAAAAGTGGATGGCTTGAGAAAAACTATGGGTTTTCCTTAGGATAGGTCTCATGAAAAGAGGGCGCATCTTCCTTCCGCTCGAACTGGCGGTTGATCCGGATTCCCGTCACATGGATGATGTGAAGGAGGGATTGATACAGGGCAGACTGCTGCCGCTGGAGAGCCTCATGGCTCAGATCCGGAAAGCTGCCCTTGTCTTTTGCGTGGGCGGTGAGAGATTCCACATACTCCATTTCCGAGGTAAACATATCGATTTTGGCCGCAGAGAGGGCAAAGCGCTGGGGAGAGACGGAGAAAAGATCCGCGCTCTGGCGGCCGCTGACCTGATGGAGATGCCGGAAGATGGTATAGACGGCGGTGCTTAAATAGTTGGTAGCAGACCGGATGGCATATTCATTACCTGTCTGAGCCAGAAGAGAAAAGGCCAGATCCACAGAATTCACCACCAGTTTCCGGGAGAGCATGGCTTGAGTATCGCTGCGCACGGGGGAGCCGGGGCTCTTGTTGGCGTCCAGAAGAGATTCCGCGTCCAAAATCACCGTACCATCCCGGGACAGAGTTCGCCCCAGTAGAAAGTCTGCAGATACATTATAATAATCACAGGCGCGCAGAACAAAGGACAGACCTGGCTCCCGAATCCCGTTTTCATAGTGGGACAGCAATGCCTGAGAGACCTTCAGGGCCTGCGCGGCGACGCGCTGACTGACCCCCTTCTCCTGCCGCAGTAGAGAAAGAGATCGGGAAAAGTTGGTGCTCATGGTTCACACACTCCCTCGTCCGATGTTGAAAAAGTCCCCACCGTAGTCCTCAACGGTCAGGCCTTGCAATGATGCTATATCCGATACCGATTCTGAAATAGGAAGTTACTTTAGGTGCCACCGAAGGCCACCGCCCTTGTCAGGTGCTCTGGTAGGCTAGGAAGCGGATCGCTATAACTGTATGTATTATCATAAAAGAAAGCAATACAGTTTGTAAATAGTTTTTTTAAAATCCGTCATAAAATTGCGAACGCAAAGGAATCCGGTCACAGAAGGAGGTAAAAAATTCCTCAAAGCGACAAAAAAAGATTGACGGAGGGAAGAAAACTGTGTATCATAACGAATGTAACTAAATTGTAATTGTTTTAACGGAACTGTTATTTTTTGAAGCAAATCATAAATTATCTCCTGAAGGGAGTAACTTACTGAATGACAAAGCTACAAAGCTTGGAGAAAAGTGAGGGGACCTCGGGCCGAAGGCGACCCGGTACGCTTACTCGGGTGTTGCGCACAGCGCCGCCCCTGCACAGTGCACTGGCCTTTTTGGCTTCCAGCATATCCGTCGGATTTTTTACGGTTCTGCTGGTTTTATACACCCCTTGCTATAACCTAACAGTAGACGGGGCTCCTGTGGGACGGGTATCCAGCCGCGACGCGGCGGAACTGGTGACAACTCAAGTAGAGGGACAGGTGAGTCAGCTACTAGGCCGGACCTACACCTTGGATCTGGACTTGGCCTATGATTTCACCATAGCCCCCAAGGAAAGCCTGATGACCCACACCCACTTGGCAGACAGCTTGATGGCAACTATCCCGGAGGTCAAGCAGGCCTATGTCCTCTCGGTGGATGGCGTGGAGCTTGGGGCAGCGGAGCAGAAACCCCTGCTGGATCAGGTGTTACTGAACCTGCAGGAGCAGTACAATACGGAAAACACCCATGAAACGTTTTTTACCAGTGAAACCCGTATCACCCGCAAGTATATTGACGCAGAGGACACCTTCTTAAAGGAAGATGCATTCCGGGCAGCATTGGTGCAGGACACCCGGGTGCAGAGCGCCTATGAAGTGCAGGAGGGAGACAGTCTGGCAAGTCTGGCGGAATCCTTTGGAATGACCCAGCAGGAGTTCCTAGCCATCAACCCCAACTTGGATACCCGGGGTGGACTTCTCACCGGACAGATGGTGAACGTGGAAAAGACCGCGCCACTGCTATCCGTGGGAACCGTAGATCGGATTTCCTACACCCGGGAGATCCCGTCCCCCGTTCAGGAGGTTCGTGACCCCAGTATGTATGAAGGAGACCGCCGGGTGATCACCCAAGGCCAGACAGGGCAGGAGCAGATCTACTCCGATGTCACCTCCGTCAACGGGCAAGTGCAGTACGAGGAAATCAGATCCCGGATGGTTCTGAGCAAACCCACGGAGACGGTTATGGCTGTGGGGACCATGGAGCGGCCCACCTATTACAGTACAGGAAGCCTTCAGTGGCCTACAACGGGAGATATTACCTCCCCCTTTGGCTATCGTTATATTTTCGGCAGATCTTCCTTCCATAGCGCCATTGATATCGCCAACTCCTATGGAACGCCTATCTACGCGGCAGACAGCGGTGTGGTAACTAAGGCGGAGTATTCGGGAACCTTTGGCAACCTGATTGTCATTGATCACGGAAACGGCATGGAAACCTATTACGCCCACAGTGCCACCATGGATGTTTCCGTGGGGGATGGGGTGAAAAAGGGCCAGCTCATTGCCACCATGGGCTCCACCGGAAGAGCCACCGGCAAGCATTGCCACTTCGAAGTGCACATTAACGGCGAAGCTGTGAACCCGGAACAGTACCTTCCCTAATCCATGAAACGAAACACCGCCCCGGGCAAAAAGCCCGGGGCGGTGTTTTTGCTTTCTGTGTTGATCGGGGGGATACTTACTCCCGCAGCTCCAGAAATACCTGGCCGGCGGCCCGTGCAAAGCTTCTGGCGCCTGACAATGCTTCCTGGAGGGTGTTCCCGTGGGAACCTACCTCCACCAGAAGAGAACCTTCGGTGAGTTGCTGGTTAAACCGGGAAGATCGCAGAATAATGGGCCGGGCCAAACCGGGCCAGAGCGTGTTCATCCGGTGCTGGATCCGCATGGCAAGGGAAAGGTTTTTGTCCCAGTTGGGATGCGGAAGGCCACCGTCGTCACTGCCCATGACCATGAGCACCTGAGCGGTTTTCACGCCGTCTATTTCGGTCACGGCCTTATAGATGGTGCCATCCTCACCCACCAGAGCATCCCGGTGGATGTCCAGGACAATTTTAATGCTGGGATAATCCTTGAGATACTGTTCTACTGCTTCTCTGGAGCGGTCGTAGGCACCATTATAAGAGGGATAGTCGTAAAGCGTCCGGTCATGGAGAACAGAAAGCCCCAACTCCGTAAAAATTCGCTCTATTTCATCGCCCACTCTTATGATATTATATTGAGTATCAGTCGTTCTTGCAGTATCGGTCTCGTTGTAGACGTCAGTGCCCTCCTGGGCGTAGGCTTCGCTGCCGTGGGTGTGCATGATGAGGATTTCCGGTCCGTCCTGCTGAGGCAATCGGAGATCTAGGGGGGCGGAGGCCAAAGCGGCCACATCTAAAGTCTTTTTTGTCTTGTTTAAAATGTATACTTCACCCGCCTGATTATACACCTCAGAGGGGTTTGGCTGGAAAAACCGTTCCACGATATTTTCCGAGCCGGTGGTGGGTAGAGATGGCTCTGATTCTGCCTCTTGGGAATCTGAATGCGCGGATGTGTTGGGGCTCTCCCGGTTCCAGCCGGATAAGAGAGCGGATTCCCCTAGGAGCATCCGCTGCCAGCTGTTGGGCGTTGTCTCCCCGCTGTCAGCGGTTCGCATGGGCATGGAGGTGGCTAGTGCCGCGGTGACCAGCCTGGCGTTTCCACCCCAGTGAGCCAGCCAGCCCGGCGGCGTGGTGAGAGAGAGCATCCAGAGGCCCAGAACAGCCAGAAGACAGGCTGCCATACGCCGGAGGATGCTCACGGGCTTGGTGTTTGTCCGTTTCTGTTTCATGAGTTATCATCTCCCGTTTGCCCTACTTTATGAGAGGAGAGACTGGGATATGCCGGATTTATCAGAAAGAGGTGCTGTGTTCATGCTGCAACTTTGGAACTCCCCGGCTGTGCGATACCTGCGTGACTGCGTTGGAATGTATTTTGATAAGCAGGTTCCCCAAACAGCAGCCAGCCTGTCTTATTTTCTGCTTGTATTTCAAGTTTTGTCCTATTTAGAGGGCTTTCTTCCAGCGGAGGGGATGGAGGTGATCCGGAGTTACCTGTCCTACATTTCCGGGGGTCAGTCTGGAGGCTTGCTGGCGGCGGGTCTAATCATGGCCTTTACCTCCTCCTCGGCAGCCTTTCGGACTCTCATGCGGGCGCTGGCCAGAATTTATGACGAGCCGCCCCGCCGGGGCATATGGAGTATGATCCTCAGTATCCTGTTTCCCTTAGGACTTCTGCTCACGATTTATCTGTCCATCGGGGTCATCGTTACCGGAGACTGGCTGCTGGGCATTCTAGCCCAGGAGTTTCATCTCCGGCAGGTTCTGGCCCTTTGGCAGAGCCTGCGCTTTCTGCTGCTGTTTTTGGTGTTTTTCCTCTTTATCCTCACCATGTCCCGCCTGGCCATGCCGCGCAACACCAGACGAGCACCCCTCGTGGTTGGTAGCACGCTCTCCGCAGTGACCCTGGTGGCGGCGTCCATTCTTTTCTCTTGGTTTATCAGCTTGTCCACCCGATACTCTCTGGTGTACGGCTCCCTGATGTCTATTGTGGTTCTGATGGTGTGGTTGTATCTCTGTGGGATTGTCCTCCTACTGGGAAACATCGTCAGCCGTGTCTGGTACAAACGCCATAAGGCGAGCACCTATATGTCGAGGGGAAACAAGGACCGCCTCTAGGGGGTTATGGTTTTGGAATTCAGCCCCCTTGCGGGGTGTTGTGTCTTGTAATTGCAGAGAGTTTCTGATATGCTTTAAGATATCTCTTTTTTTATAAGTATCATGCCTGTTTTACCGCATGGCCCGACCATAAAGGAAGGACATCACATATGAATCGGAACGCACAAATGCCCCGGGAAGAAGGTGCGCGCATTTTTTTCCTGCTGGCTCTGCTTTTTGCCGCAGTTACCTTATGGTTTCACCCCATTGCGGCGGCGGTGGAGGCGGCGGTGGTGCTGCTGCTCATCTTCCCCATGCACGCTACCCGAAAGCGGCGGGAGAAGGAGTTCTTCCGCTATCTTGACGCAGTCACCATGGATATCAAAGCGGCGGCCCGGGGTACGATTATGAATGCCCCCATCCCTGTTGCCCTGTTCCATCCGGAAACGGATGATATTATCTGGACCAATGACCGGTTCCTGGCTATGACGGGGAAGCCCGATCATCTTTTTGACACCAAAATGTCTGATGTGATCCCCACGTTTCAAAGCCGCTGGCTCCTGGAAGGGAAGCTCCAAAGCCCAGAGCCTGTGGCCCTGCGGCAGGGGCAATATCTGGTCTTCGGTAATCTGATCGACACCAACAGCCGAAGTGGCAGCCTGGCCATGACCTATTGGGTGGAAGTCAGCCATTACACCCATGTTGAGGAGCGCTTTAAGCAGAGTCGACCCGTGGTCGCTGTAATCCTCATCGACAACTATGAGGACCTGATGCGCGGCATTGAGGAAAGCGAGCGTGCCGCGCTGCTGAGCGAGCTGAACAAGCGGATCGGCCAGTGGGCGGAGCCTGCCGGCGGCATTCTGCTGCGCTATGACCGGGATCATTATCTGTTCCTCTTTGAGGAAGAGGACCTGCCTCGGTTCCAGGAGGAGAAATGGAGCATTCTGGAGGCGGCCCATCAGGTGCGTAGCCCCAACCGTATCACCGCCACCCTGTCATTTGGCGTGGCGCGGAACGAATCCGGCTTTCGGGAGCTGCTTCAAAGTGCCACCTTATCTCTCGAAATGGCCCTCTCCCGCGGGGGCGACCAGGTGGTCATCAAGAACCGAGAGGAATACCAGTTTGTTGGCGGCCGTGCCAAGGAGTCTGACCGGCGCAGCAAGGTGAAAAGCCGGGTGATCGCCAAGGCGCTGTCGGAATTGCTGGGTAGCGCTTCCAATGTCATCATCATGGGGCACAAAAGCCCTGACATGGACGTGATGGGTGCCTGCGCCGGACTGGCTGCCATAACCCGCAAAAAGGGGCTGCCTACCTATATACTCCGGGATAATAGGATCACTCCCGACGGAGACATAGCCGCTCTACTGGCCCAGCTGTCGGAATATGAAGATGTTTTTCTCGATGAAGAAGATGCCCTAGAGCAGTTAGATCAGAATTCTATTGTGCTGGTGGTGGATACCAATCGGCCGGAGCAGGTTCAGTCGGAGGAGCTGCTGCGAGAGGCGTCTCGCGTGGTGGTCATCGATCACCACCGCAGAGCGGCTACTTTTATTGACAAAACGGCCCTTAGTTTTCAGGACCCTTATGCTTCCTCCGCCAGTGAGCTGGTAGTGGACTTGATTCAACACATTTTAGATCCAGGGGATCTTCTGCGGCAGGAGGCGGAGGCCATTCTGGCCGGCATCATCTTAGATACCAAGAACTTTACCCTGCGTACAGGTAGCCGTACCTTTGAGGCGGCAGCATACCTGCGACGCAGCGGCGCGGAGACCACAGATGTGAAGCGTTTCTTCCAGAGCGATCTATCAAAGACGGTGCTGCGCTACCATGTGGTGGGTAATGCGGAGCTGATCCGATCCGGCATCGCCGTGGCGGTATCGGAGACCGAGACGGATCGGATTACAGCTGCCAAGGCGGCGGACGAGCTTTTGAACATTACCGGGATCAACGCCTCCTTTGTGCTGGCGCCCCTGGAAGGGCAGCTGATGCTGTCCGCCCGCTCCGCAGGAGATATCAACGTGCAGGTAATTGCTGAGATGCTAGGCGGCGGTGGAAATGCCGCTGCCGCCGGTGCCCAGCTCCGGGGAATCTCCCTGGAGGAGGGCAAGAAGCGGCTGAAGGAAGCCATCGACCGGTATTTTAATGAGAGCTGACCCCAGGGGTCGCTGATGTGCGGCGGCGGGGGAGACTGCCTATAGACCATAGAAAGTGAGGAACAAATCAGATGAAAGTGATTTTACAGCAGGACGTGAAGGGCCAGGGAAAACGTGGCCAGATGGTGGAGGTGTCCGACGGATACGCCCGTAATTTTCTGTTTCCCAAGAAGCTGGCAGTGCCGGCCAATACCGATAACGTGAACAAGATGGTGATGCAGGATAAGGCCAAGGCGGCACAGATTGCCCAGGAGAAGGCGGAGGCTCAGGCGGTGGCCGATCGGCTGCGGGAGAGCGTGGTAAAGATCCACGCCAAGGCCGGTTCCGGGGGGCGTCTATTTGGTGCGGTAACCTCTAAGGAGATTGCCGACGCGCTAGAGGCCCAGTTCGGCCTGCAGGTGCCGAAGAGTAAAATCGTCCAGGAGGACCCCATCAAGAGCTTTGGCACCTATGAGTTAAAGTGCAAACTGGGCCATGAGGTTTCAGGCACTATTTATGTGGTGGTTACAGAGGAAACCTAAAAACAGCAGGGAGAAACGGCAGGTGAGTGGAAATGAGATCAGGACTGGATGACGAGCTACTTCTGCGGCAAATGCCCCACAGCATTGAGGCGGAGCAGTCCGTGCTGGGCGCCATGCTCATCGATCCCCGCTGTATTCCCGAGGTAATCGAGGCTTTGACGACGGAGGACTTTTACCTTCAGGCCAACCGAGATATCTATGAAACCATGTACAGCATGTTTAACTTTTCCATCACCATTGACCCGGTGACTGTCTTAGAGCAGATGCGGAAAAATGGGGTCTATCAGGAGGAGCGGTCTCGAAGCTACATGCTCCAACTCATGGAGATCACCCCCACCGCCGCCAATGTGATGGAGTATGTGGCCATCGTGAAGGACAAGACCCTGCTGCGCCGCATCGCGGAGACGGCGGGGGAGCTCACTGTCCTGGTGCAGGAAGGGACCGACAGTGCCCAAGCGGTGCTTGAGGCCGCAGAGCAGAAGATTTACGCCATCCGCCAGGGGAGAAATCCCAAAGGTCTGGAGCATATTTCTTCGGTACTGCTGAAGGTGTTCGACCGGCTCAATGAGCTGGCCGCCAGCGGCTCTGCCATTCCGGGACTTTCCACGGGTTTGCCCGATCTGGATCATGCCCTCACTGGGCTTAACAATTCGGAACTGGTTTTGCTGGCCGCCCGGCCCGGTATGGGCAAGACTTCTCTGGCCCTGAATATCATGCTCCATGCGGGGAAACACTCGGGAAAGAATGTGGTGTTTTTCTCCCTGGAAATGAGCAAGGAGCAGTTGGCTGCCCGCCTCATTTCCAGTGAGGCCTTTGTGGATAACAAGCGCCTGGTGACAGGTCAGCTCAGTGACAACGATTGGGATAAGGTCACCGCTGCCGCAGCGGCCCTGAACCTCACTGGCATTTTGATTGACGACAACCCTAGTCTATCGGTGGCGGATATGAACGCCAAATGCCGCCGCACGGATAACCTAGGACTGGTGGTCATCGATTACCTCCAACTGATGCAGTCGGCGGGGGGGCGCAGTAACGGGAATGAAAATCGACAGCAGGTGGTGTCGGACATCAGCCGTGCCCTGAAAATTATGGCCAAGGAGCTGAATGTGCCTGTTTTGTGCCTATCCCAGCTCTCCCGTGCCAATGAGTCCCGGGCGGATAAGCGCCCCATGTTATCGGACCTTCGTGAGTCCGGCGCCATCGAGCAAGACGCAGATGTGGTCATGTTTCTCTACCGGGAGGACTATTATAACAAGGACACAGAGCAGCGGAATCAGGCGGAGTGCATCATCGCCAAGAACCGCCGGGGCGAAACGGGAACGGTACAGCTCCAGTGGCTGCCGGAATTTACTGCATTTTCAACCTTAGAGCGGAGATACGGCGATGACGAATACTGAATTTACCGGAAAGCTGCGGGCACTGGCAGCGGACTACAATATGCTCCCCGAAGGGGCGA